>DATCEN010000364.1:0-2736 GCA_036510015.1 Aestuariivirga sp. | reverse complement strand
CTCAATGCCGCTGCCATAGATTGAGGATTGGCATTATAGCTTTCATCAATCAGCAGAATGTCGCCGCCGTTGGTGGCAAGAAGTTCTTGGCCGCCGCGGCCTTTAGCGGGGGCCACTGTCGATAGCGCCAAACAGGCTCTCGCCAAATCGGCCCCGGCAAATTTTACCGCCGCCAAAACCGCAAGGCTGTTGGCGGCCATATGCGCGCCCGGTGCTCCAAGTTTAAACGTCACGGCTTCTCCCATCACATCGGCGGTGATGCACGAACAGGTGGGATGAAGTACAAGTTGTTTCAGCTGTACATCAGATTTTTCGTGCAAACCAAAGCTGATAATGGTTCTGATGGCGTTGATCTCGGCGCGGCTTTTAAGAAATTCAAAATAGGGTGTATCGCGATTGATGATGGCCGCACCACCATTCACCACACCGGAGAAGATTTCAGACTTCGCTTCGGCAATATCATCAAGCGAATGAAAATGGCCCAAGTGGCTGGCGGCTATTGTGGTGATGATGGCAATGTGAGGTTTTACCATGCCCACAAGTGGCGTAATTTCCCCTGCATGATTCATGCCGATTTCAAACACGCCGAAAGCAGCACTGCGCGGCAAGCGCGCCAGCGTGAGTGGCACGCCCCAGTGATTGTTGAAACTGGCGGCAGAACAATGGGTTTCACCAGAGGCGGCGAGTGCCGCACGCAGCATTTCTTTGGTGGAGGTTTTGCCCACACTGCCCGTGATAGCGATGGCTTTGCCCTCGTTCCATTCCCTTGCGGCGCGGCCCATATTTTCCAACGCCCGCAGCGGGTCAGTGGAAACTTGCAAGACCGGGCCTGCATTCAACATTTCATCGGTAACTTTTGAGACGAGTGCCACGCCAGCACCTGCGTGCAACGCCTTGGCAGCAAAGACATGGCCGTCATGTATGTCGCCTTTGATGGCCACAAATATATCGCCCGTTGCGATGTTCCGGCTATCAATGGAAACACCATTCATCGGTGCCGTGATTGTGCCGGACAACTTGCCACCCGTTGAAGCGATTAATTCCTGAACTGTCCATAGCGGACGATTGGCCAAGTCGTCAGCCATGATAAACCACTCCCGCCAAAGCGGCGCGCACCGCATCATGATCCACAAAGGGTAGCAGTTTTGCGCCCACTTGTTGACCTTCTTCATGGCCTTTGCCCGCAACCAGCAAAACATCGCCGAAGCCCATTGCATCAACGGCGGCTTTGATGGCGCCGGCACGATCGCCGATGTTTTCAGCCTTGGGAGCAGCCGCCAAAACTTCGCGTCTGATAATTTCCGGCGCTTCGCTGCGCGGATTATCGTCAGTCACAATCACATGGTCCGCAAGGCGCGAAGCAATCTCGCCCATCAATGGGCGCTTGCCTTTGTCGCGGTCACCCCCACAGCCGAAAACCACAATCAATTTGCCTTGCGTTGTTGGGCGCAACGCGCGAAGTGCATTTTCCAAAGCGTCTGGTGTGTGGGCATAGTCCACAAAAATATTTCCGCCCGAAACTGATGTGCCCACCAATTCCAAGCGACCTCGCGCACCCTTCAGGCTTTCCAAGGCATGCAAGGTGAGTTCCAGTTCGCCGCCAGACGCAATGACCAAACCAGCGGCAACCAGTGCATTGGAAACCTGAAAATCGCCCACCAAAGGAATTGCCACTTGCCTGATGCCATTTGCTGTCTCAAGTGTCAGCATCTGGCCAAGGCCGGCAGGCTTAACTTCCAATAGCTTGAGTTCAACACCATTATGACCCACGCGGAAAAGCGCAAGGCCGGCCTTAGTGGCTGCGGCCAAAACTTGGGCTGCATGATCGCTATCCATATTGATCACTGCGCCTGCGCCCTGCGACAAAAGCCTGTTGAATAATTGGAGTTTAGCTGCAAAATAGTTTTCTAGCGTTCCATGATAATCCAAATGGTCGCGCGTTAAATTGGTGAAAGCACCAGCAGTGAAGCGAAGCCCGTCTAAACGGTTTTGGTCGAGGCCATGGCTCGAAGCTTCAATTGCGAGGTGGCTGACATGATCGTCGCGCAAATCAGCAACAAGACTTGCCAATGCCACCGGATCAGGTGTTGTAGCGCCCACATAATTGGTGCCGCTGGGCCCAACAACGCCAATGGTGCCAAGGCTGGCAGCACGAAAACCCATAACCTCCCAAATTTGGCGAACGAAAATTGCAACAGAGGTTTTGCCATTGGTGCCAGTAACGGCAACTATGGTATCGGGTTGGCGATCGTAAAACCGTGCGGCCATAACCGCCAACAAGTGGCGCGGATTGTCGACCGCAATAACAGGATGTGCCCCCGTATAACTGCCTTGTTTGCAAATCACAGCTACGGCGCCAGCTGCAAAAGCCCTATCTATAAAAGCTGCACCATCAGCTTTCACACCGGGCAAAGCAGCAAATAAAAAACCCGGTTTCACTTCACGGCTGTCAGCCGTTAGGCCTGCAATTTGCACATCGTCACTCGCAGGCAATGGCGCGTCGACACCCAATAGACGGCTGAGGGAGACGGTCTCGTTCATCCCTGCCTCTCTGGAGCCTGCTTCAGCTGCTTATCTTCTGCTGCTTTTTGCTTGGCAAGCTTGGCCAAATCCTCAGGCGAGAACATGGGCTCAACTCTTAAGATGGGAGCGACGCGCGCGATGATGTTATGTGCCGTGGGCACAGCATTCCAGCCAGCGGTTATGAAGCCATAGGTTTCAGGAAGGGGTCCGGGC
>DATCEN010000363.1:0-3257 GCA_036510015.1 Aestuariivirga sp. | reverse complement strand
GCTTTGTGGTGCATCTCAATTATCAGAATCCGCATCTTTATCCTTACATGGAGTTTCAGCGCTTCAAGCATCATCCGATGATTGCGCAAGTGTTGGAAGGTGGGCGGCGTGTGGCTTATGGCGCACGCGCGATCACTGAAGGTGGCTTGCAATCTGTGCCGAAACTGGCTTTTCCCGGTGGGACGTTGATTGGTTGCTCCGCTGGTTTTGTAAATGTGCCGCGTATCAAGGGTTCGCATAACGCGATGAAGACCGGCATGTTGGGGGCAGAAGCAGCTGTGGCTGCTTTGCAAGCGGGCCGGGCCGGTGACACGCTGGATGAATATCAGACAGCCTATGAAAGCTCATGGGTTTATGAAGACCTGAAAAAAGTGAAAAACGTAAAACCGATGTGGTCGAAACTCGGCTTGGTGTTTGGCATGGGGCTGGGCGGGCTGGATATGTGGCTCAACACGCTGTTTGGTTTTGGCTTTGGTACATGGAAACATGGCAAGCCCGATTATGCCACACTCAAGCTTGCCTCAGAGAGCAAACCTATTGATTACCCCACGCCTGATGGTGTGCTCAGCTTCGATCGGCTTACCGATGTGGCGTTTTCTGGTACACATCATGAGGAAGATGAGCCGTGCCATTTGCAGTTGAAAGACAAATCCATTCCCATCGCGGTTAACTTGCCGAAGTGGGATGAACCAGCCCAGCGTTATTGCCCTGCCGGGGTTTATGAGGTGGTGCGGGCAGAAGGCCAAGAACCGCGCTTCCAGATCAATCCGCAAAATTGTGTTCACTGCAAAACCTGTGACATCAAAGACCCATCGCAGAATATCAATTGGGTGGTGCCACAAGGTGGTGAGGGACCGAATTATCCCAATATGTAGTAAACCTAAATTTACCATATGGCTTAGTTGAGGGCTGGATTAGCTAAAATTCTACCTATGCCTCAAACCTTTAGTCAACATTGCAGGTGTAGAGCCTGACGTGAATAGTTGAATTTAGGGTGCCACATGAATGTTTTGCCAAAATTGAAGTCAGTCTTAAAGCGCTTCGCTTGCAATCAGAAGGGCTCGATGTCCATTGTAGTCGCGGTCGCCGCCATTCCGATGCTGGTCGCTATCGGATCTGCAGTTGATATAGAACGCGCCATTAATGCCCGTACGGCACTTCAATCATCGCTAGACTCTGCTGCCCTTTATGCCGCAACTTTGAATGATACCACGTCTGCGGCCTTGACCAGTGATTCAAAAATTTATGTAACCAATAACTATCTGAACAACTCAGATGCGCAAGTCTCCAATTATGCCGTTACAAACAATGGCAGTACGCTTACCGCTTCCGCCCAAGTTACCCTGAACACCACGTTCATGACCCTTGTCGGCATTAAGACCGTCAATGTCTCGGCAAAATCTACCGTGTTGAGACAGGGCATCAACCTTGAAGTATCGCTGGTGTTGGACAATACGACTTCGATGGCGGGCCAAGCCATGACGGATGCTAAAGCTGCTGCGAATTTATTCGTATCAATGGTTCCGCCACAACCTGTTAGCTCAAGTTCCACAACTTATACGAAGATTGCCCTTGTTCCTTATAACAACGCTGTCAATCTCGGCACTACCGCTAATGCAAACTACGCGCATGGCGCTTATAAGGCTGGTACTTCAACTACGGCTGGCTATCAAAACTTTAAATTCAACAATCCAAGTAACACAACGATGACTTTTTCAGCCACGTCAGCTTCAGGATTATCAACGTGCGTAACCGAGCGCACCTCTCCTGTGGCTGCTCGATCCACCGATGTCAGCCCCTATAATTCATCAGGTGTTCTGGTTGCTCCATTTGGTTTCATGTATGGTCCGAGCGGTAACGATTGCTCCGTGACGGCCGTGGTGCCTCTGTCTACTACTGCTGCACCGCTGACGACTGCAATTAGTGCCATGTCGGCTGCCGGCTCAACCGCTGGCCAAGTGGGTATTGCTTGGGGTTGGTATGCGCTTTCACCAACTGTAGGCATCTGGAGCGGCTCAAGTGTTCCAGGGGCTTATTCAGTAACGGTGGGCAACCCAGCCTTTATTTCGACCACACCCAATCTCAATCAGGTTCACAAAGTGATGATCTTGATGACTGATGGCGAATATAACAGTGCCTATGATGGGAACGGTGTTATATCCAGTCCCTCAAGTTTATCTGGATCTGGTAGTACGAGCAATCAATCGAAGGTGGCCTCGCCTATAGGTGACTCATACACACAAGCCAGCCAGATGTGCACTGCAATTAAAGCTGCTGGCGTTGAGCTTTACGTCGTTACCTTTCAGTTGACACCAGCGATACGCGCGGCATATCCAAACCGCCCTGCATTTGTAAACGCGTGTGCGACGGATGCAAACCACGTTGTTGATGCCGATTCCACTTCACCTTCAGCAGCATTCGCCAAGATTGCCAACCAGCTGAACGCGATGAGAATTCAGTCTTAACTTTCGGCAATGAAATCTAAAAAGGCGGTAAGGGAAACCTCACCGCCTTTTTTCTTGCCCAGACTCATAAAAAGCCGCAATCTTGCGCTAAATTAGTATTCATGAATGGAACCTTGATGCGCTTCAGCCCTCTTCTCTTGCTCGCCTTTTTTGCAACACCTGCTTTGGCTGAGTCACCTCCGGAAACCACACTTTTTGGGGCCAATCTCGATTCACACATGGCCAGCTCTTTTCGTGATCTGGATGCCATGGTGGATTTTACAAAGCTGGCGTTGAAGCAAGATCCCGGCAACGGCATGTTGGCCGAGCGGTTGTTTTCGGCGAATGTCTTGAAGGGTGATCTTGCCTCAGCCGAAGGCTTGGCCCCATTGGTGATTAAGACCAACAGCCAACAGCGCACTGCACGGCTGGTTTTGGGTTTGAAGGATTTTAGCGATCACCGTTATGCGGATGCGCGGGCCCAGTTCAATGAAGCGGCCTATACACCGTTTGGCATACTCGCCTCAACGCTGCTGGATGCGTGGTCTTATGCGGGTGAGGATTCGCTGAATGCCGCGCTTAAGGAATTGGACAAGCTTGATAGCCAGCCGGGCTTTAACAATTACAAGGCTTTCCATACCGCACTTATTGCAGATTACATGGGCAACAAAGTACGCGCCGATGCCGCCTATAAAAGTGCTTATCAATTGGCGCCTGGCTCACTGCGTGTGGTGCAGGCGTATGGCAACTATTTAGAGCGCCAGGGCAACAAAGCCGATGCTGAAAAAATTTATCGGGCCTATCTGACGGCCG
>DATCEN010000362.1:0-8582 GCA_036510015.1 Aestuariivirga sp. | reverse complement strand
CCAGTGGCAGTTGTGAAAGCGCTGGGTATTTTATTCGGTATTTTATCCATGGGCCCCTTTTGGCTTTGGATAAGCGCTGTTGCAAGCGTGACATCGGCAAGGTGGATAAGTAAGGAGAGCGCTTTGAGAGATCACGGAAATTGAAATGACACTAAATCCTATTCTGGAGGCGACGCCCGCGATACAAATTCATGTTGTGGCAGTTACTGCCGCGATTGTCTTGACGCTGGCGCAGCTCATCGGCAAAAAAGGGGTCACGACCCATCGTGTGCTCGGCTATTCTTGGGCAGTTTCGATGCTAACCGCCGCAGGCAGTAGCTTTTTTATTCACACTATCAAATTGATCGGGCCTTTTAGCCCACTTCATCTCTTGGCTATTTTAACTCTCGTGACCGTTCCCATTGGAATTTATGCCGCGCGGCGGCACGATGTTAAAAGACATAAAAAGATCATGCTGAACTTAGTGGTCTTTGCGCTTTGCGGCGCTGGATTATTTGCTCTGATCTTGCCTGGGAGAATCATGTTTCAGGTTTTATTTGGCAGCTGAGGCCAAAACTCTCGGCAAGGCACTGGCTAATAAATCCAACTGATCCTGGGTGCCGCAAGAAACTCTGATGCAGCGGTTAAGTGGAGCCACACCGGGCATGCGAACAAAAATACCATGCTTCAATAAGCCATCCACAACGGCTTTGGCAAAGGCACCATCACGCCCACAATCTACGGCAACAAAATTGGTGGACGAAGTGATAGGATTTAAGCCATTGGCTTTGGCGATTTTGTAAATTCTTTCGCGCGAGAGGCGCACGTGTTCGACAACATACTGTATCCAGTCCTGATCTTTCAGCGCTGCGATGGCGGCAATTTGTGAAAGGCGTGCCATACCAAAGTGATTGCGGATTTTGTCGAAGGCTTTGATGATCTCGGCGTGGCCGATGACATAACCGACGCGTGCGCCAGCCAAACCATAGGCTTTAGAAAATGTACGGAAGCGCAAAATATTTTTGCGGGAGACATCAAGGGCGGGCCGCGTGTTCGCTTCGGCAAATTCTGTATAGGCCTCATCCAGCATCAGCATCACGTCATCGGGCACGACATCAATGAAACGCTGCACGTCAGTGGCAGGCCAAACTGTGCCCATCGGATTATCGGGATTGGCGAAGTAAATGACTTTTGCATTTTCACGTTTGGCGAGTTCCAGCAGGGAAGTTGGGTCTTCGCGGTCATCAACATAGGGTGTCGTCACCAGTTTTCCGCCAAAGCCCGTCACATGAAAATTGAAGGTTGGATAAGCGCCCAGAGAAGTCGCTACACTTACGCCCTGCTCCACAAACAGCCGCACGGCATAGCCGAACAACCCGTCTATGCCTTCGCCCACGCAGATGTTTTCCGGCGCGAAACCGAGATGCGTCGCCAACGCCAATTTCAAGTCATGGTTTTCCGGATCGCCATACATCCACGTCTCATGGGCGCGGGTTTGCATGGCCTTGATCACTGAAGGTGCCGGGCCAAAGACAGACTCGTTTGCCCCAATGCGTGCCTTGATGGCAGCGCCACTTCGCCGCTCCAAGGCTTCCGGCCCCACAAAGGGCGTGGTGGAAGGCAGGCTTTCAATGAGCGGAGTGAATTTCGGCATGGTCTTGCTTTAGCATTTCGCCAAAACAAGACCAGCCCTCACACTCACGAGCGCATAAGCATTCTCAGTTTTGTCTGGCAGCCCAGCTTTTCATGGCTGTTGCCAGATAGTTTGCAAAATCTTTTTGGACCGTTTCGTAGCGGGCCACAAATTCCGGATGGGCCAAATAGGTGTCAGCCAGACTGGAATAGGCCGAAATCGGCGCTGATTTCGCCCAGCGATCCTGCACCCATTGCCAGTGCCTTGCCAGCAAAGGATCAAGCGTCATCGATTGTGGCGGGATTGCTTTGCGACAGGATTCGGCCAAACTTTCTTCGATGCCACGCAACTCATCCATAAATGCCTTACGCTCGTCATCAGCTTTGGCGGCGAAATCTTTGCCGCTCGAGCGAATTTGATCGCCGAATTCGGGGCCAAACCTGTTCTCAAGCCAATCCTCAAAGACCGATTGTTTTTGGGGATCAACAATCCCACTATATAATTCAGCATCTTTCATTGCACTTTCTCCTTTTAATTGGGCGATCGTGCGGTCAATCGTCCCGAGCATTTCGGCATAGCGGTTAGCTTGGACAGAAAGTTTCTCTCGCTGACTTTGCAGCGCGATAAGCATGTTATGGGCTTGAGCGTCGAGGAGAGTTCCAATTTCATTGAGAGGAATCTCCATTTCCCGATAGATGAGGATTTGCTGCAAGCGTATCAATTCGTCGCGTCCGTAGTAGCGGTAACCGTTGTCACCGAGATCCGCGGGCTTCAGCAATCCGATGTCATGGTAATGGTGCAATGTTCGGACGGAAACGCCCGCCATTTCTGCAACTTGTTTCACCGTATACATCGTCTACTCCTTGCCCGCGCAATCCGCAGGACGGTGGAATGGTCCCTCACCCTGCGTTAGGGTCAATAAGAAAACATCAAATTAGTTGAGATCTGCAATTTTGAGGTACGCTCCTCATTTTGCTTGTGTGCCACGGCAATTTCCTATATCCGCCAGCCAACGAAATTCAAACCCTGAGGAGAGACTATGGCCCGTATCACCCTTCGCCAATTGCTGGATCACGCCGCTGAGCATGATTATGGCGTGCCCGCTTTCAATATTAACAATATGGAACAAGCGCTGGCCATTATGGCCGCGGCTGACAAGCTGGATGCGCCGGTGATTATTCAGGCTTCGCGCGGTGCGCGCTCTTATGCCAATGACATCATGCTCACGCATATGATGGATGCGGTTACAGAAATTTATCCGAACATTCCGGTTTGCGTGCATTTGGATCACGGCAATGAACCCGGCACTTGCATGACCGCCATTCAATCTGGCTTCACCTCGGTGATGATGGATGGCTCACTCAAGGCCGATGGCAAGAGTGCGGCTGATTGGGATTACAACGTTGGTGTGACCAAGACGGTTGTGAACATGGCGCATTTGGGCGGCATTTCAGTGGAAGGCGAGCTTGGCGTTTTAGGCAGCCTTGAAACCGGCATGGGCGATAAGGAAGATGGCCATGGCGCTGAAGGCAAGCTTTCCCACGACCAACTTCTCACCAACCCACAGGAAGCTGTGAAGTTTGTGAAAGAGACCGACGTTGATGCATTGGCGATTGCCATGGGCACATCACACGGCGCTTACAAATTCTCGCGCAAGCCTGATGGCGCGGTGTTGGCCATGAATGTGATCGAAGAAATCCACAAGCTGTTGCCATCCACCCATCTGGTGATGCACGGCTCATCTTCCGTGCCAGAAGATTTGCAAGAAATCATCAACAAGTTTGGCGGCAAGATGAAGCCAACTTGGGGCGTGCCTGTGTCTGAAATTCAGCGCGGCATTAAGCATGGTGTGCGCAAGATCAACATTGATACGGATAACCGCATGGCAATGACGGGCGCTATCCGCAAAGTGATGGCCGAAGATCCATCAGAATTTGATCCGCGCAAATATTTGAAGCCAGCTATGGAAGCGATGCAGAAGCTTTGCACCTTGCGTTTGCAGGAGTTCAACACGGCGGGCCAAGCGAGCAAGATTAAGCGGGTGCTGCCCGTTTCAGAAATGGCCAAGCGCTATGCCAAGGGCGAATTGAAGCAGAAGGTGGCTTAAGGGATTGAGTTAAGGATGTATCGAGAAAAGGCTCCCGCAAGGGGGCCTTTTGTTTTACGAACTCTCCAAATGCGTTGAACTGAACCTGGGCAGAAAATGGAAATACTTAACAAGAATAAGTTTCTCATTGATTTATCAGAGTCTGACCACACCAGCTTCGGAAAGATTGAGTTCGACCTGCAAAAGCCGGCGCAGAAAGTCTTCTCATCGATTTGGGAGCTTGAGGGTCAAGTTACCAATGGAGGATTTTCTGGGTATTTTATGGCCGAGAAAGTCGCCGCCATCCAATTCGTGGCGCAAGCACTTCGAGAAATTAACGCCCCGAAAACTGCAGCAATTTGCGATAAAGCAATTGCGCTGGCATTTCCGCACGGAATGCCAATTTCCGAGGAACTCAAAGCAAGCCATCTAGCGGCAATTGCAGATCAGGTTGCCAGTGAATTGGATGGGATCAGCGATGAGTTTATTCAATACCCTCATGATTTGACTGAGTTGCTCTTCAATTTTGTAAAGAGAAATGGGAAAGAATTTGGACAGCCTTCGGGTCTCTAGAGATGGTCCGCAAAATTCAAAGGGCGGTTCACTCAGTTGCTACCTCATCATATTAGGAGAAGCTGGATTCCCGCGTTCGCGGGAATGACGAATGTGCGGGGACTTTTGCGGAAACTGTAAAATCGCCCCTTCCTGATTCAGTCCAACTTCTCCACCTGCCCCAAATATTCCCCATAGCCTTCCGCTTCCATCTCCTCTCTTGGCACGAACCTGAGGCTTGCTGAGTTGATGCAATAGCGTAAGCCACCCCGATCAACTGGGCCGTCCTCAAACACATGGCCCAAGTGGCTGTCGCCGTGGGTGGAACGGACTTCGGTTCGCACCATGCCGTGGGTTCTGTCACTGATCTCATTCACATGAGCATGCTCAATCGGCTTGGTGAAGCTGGGCCAGCCGCAGCCTGATTCAAATTTATCGGATGAGGCAAACAGCGGTTCGCCGGAGACGATGTCCACATAGATGCCTTCGGCTTTGTTGTCGTTATATTCGCCGGTCCATGGGCGCTCGGTTCCGCTGTGCTGTGTGACGCGGAATTGCTCTTCATTCAGGGCGGCCAAGGCTTCTTTGGATTTGGTGTAGGTTTTCATGTTCACATCTCCTTGCCACCAAAGTAGGTGTGAAGCCACTAGGCTGCAAGACATGCAACGCAACTGTGAAGACTTGTGAAGAACTGGATAGGCGGGTCAGGCCAGTTCTAAGGCCGCGTGAATGGCTTGGTCTTTGCTCACCAATACAGCGGCTTGCGCCTCAGCAACCTTATGCCAATAGATAATCTCAAACCTGCCATCCACGTGCTCAACCAAAGCAGAACAGCTCTCCACCCAATCGCCGTCATTTAAATAATGAATATTGCCAATCATACGGTCTGAGGGTGTGTGCACATGGCCACAGATCACCCCTTGGCAGCCGCGCATTTCAGCCTCGCGCGTGACAATCTCTTCATAACGCGCCAGAAACTCAACCGCCTTTTTGACTTTGAATTTAAGATAGGCCGACAGCGACCAATAAGGCATTTTGAAAAAGCGCCGAACCCGGCTCACACCGCCGCTCAACCACATGGCCCATTCATAAGCTTCATCACCCAGCTTCGAGAGCCATGGCGTGAAATAAATAATGCCGTCAAACTTGTCGCCATGCAGCACCAGATATTTTTTGCCAGTGGCAGAGACGTGAATGGTTTCATGCAGCACGGCCACGCGGCCAAAACGCAAATTCACAAAATCACGGAAATTCTCATCGTGATTGCCGGGAATATAAATCAGTTTGGAACCTTTACGCGCTTTACGCAAAAGTTTTTGCATCACGTCATTGTGGCTTTGGTTCCACACCCACTTCTTTTTCAACGCCCATGAATCAATCAAATCTCCAACCACATAAAGCTGATCACTCTCAGTGTGGCGCAGAAAATCCAACAGTGCCTCGGTTTGCGCGCGTTTGGTGCCGAGATGAACATCTGAAATAAATATGGCGCGGTAGTGCTTAGTAGAATTGTCTTTAACGGTCATCAGAACGGCTCCGAATTTTAGCTAAAGCCAGATTCATATGACTGTTGCATGACGGTGAAATTGCTCCGGCGTTGCAACGCCGTCACATTTCAAAATTAGATCGGGCAAAACAAAACTTATCTCGAGAGAATCAATGACACTCGCAGCAGACATTGAACACAGCAGCCAACTTCTTTCTTCCGCCGTTCACCGCAGCGCGGGCTTTTCTATCGATGGATTACTCGAACGCGCATTCACTTATGCGTTCAGCGGTTTGGTTTATCCACAAATCTGGGAAGACCCGTTGGTGGATTTGAAGGCGATGAAAATTGAGCCCCAACATCACATTGTCACCATCGCCTCGGGTGGATGCAATGCGCTCAGCTATTTAACGGCAGACCCAGCGCGGGTGACGGCTGTTGATCTTAATCATGCGCATGTGGCTTTGGTAAATTTGAAAATCGCAGGTTTGAAATTTTTACCGGATTGGCATTCATTTTATTCGTTCTTCGGTGCGGCCGATGAGGCCAAAAATATCTCGCTGTTCGATATTCATTTGCGCGGTGCGCTTGATGAAAAAACTCTGCGCTATTGGAGCAAACGCAACTTACTGGGGCAGCGTCGCATCACGCAGTTCCGGAAGAACTTCTATCGCTATGGTTTGTTGGGCCGCTTTATTGGTGCGGGTCATTTCATCACCAGACTTTATGGCAAAGATATCTCGAAGCTCGTTGAATGCAAAACCATGGGAGAACAGCGCGAGGCTTTTGACCGCGAAATTGCGCCGCTATTCGAGAAAAAAGCCATTCGGTGGTTGGTCGATCAACGCGCTTCACTTTTTGGTTTGGGTATTCCGCCAGCACAATATGACGCCTTGGCGGGAAGTCAAAAGATGGTCGAAATTCTCAAGCAACGCTTAGAAAAAGTTGCTTGCAGCTTTCCAATTCAAGATAATTATTTTGCGTGGCAAGCATTCGCGCGTGGCTATGCGCGCGGAGGCAAAGGTTCTTTGCCGCCTTATCTACAAGAAGAAAACTTCACGGCGTTGCGAGGCATCGCTGATCGCCTAGACATGCAACATGGTTCTATAACCGATGTATTGGCCAAGGGGGCCGCTGGCAGTGTTGACCGCGTGGTGTTGCTCGACGCGCAAGATTGGATGACTGACCAACAGTTGAATGAGCTCTGGTCGGCTATCACCAAGGCTGCTGCTCCCATGGCGCGCGTGATTTTCCGCACCGCCGGGGTTGAGACCATTCTGCCGGGCCGAGTGGCGCATGAAACATTAAGCCAATGGAATTATCTGGCCGCCGAGTCTTTGACTTTGGGACAACAAGATCGCTCCGGCATTTATGGCGGGTTTCACATCTATGAATTCAATGCTTGAAGAAACCATCAGACATGGCACGACGATGGATGGCATCTATCGTTTTCAACGGCACATTTATGATGTGACGCGGCGTTATTTTCTACTGGGCCGCGATCAGATGCTTGATGGACTCAACATTCCAAATAGTGGCACAGTTTTAGAAATGGGCTGTGGCACCGGGCGTAATCTGATTGGCGCGGCGCGACGCTATCCATCCGCCAGGCTTTATGGGCTGGATATTTCAGAAGAGATGTTAAAAAGCGCTTCCGCAAACATAATGCGTGACGGCTTTCAGCGACGCATCGTCTTGGCCCATGCTGATGCTACTGATTTTTCTGCGCAGAAAGCATTTGGCGTTGCTAAGTTTGATCGGGTGTTTTTCTCATACACCATTTCGATGATCCCTCATTGGCAAGCGTCGCTGGAACAAGCACTTGCTTGTGTGGCCTATGGCGGCGAACTTCACATTGTAGATTTTGGTCAATGCGGTCGCCTACCCTCAATCTTCCGGCGCGGATTGTTTGCATGGCTTAATCTCTTTCATGTGAGCCCGCGCCAACAGTTGGCTTGGCATGTGAAGCGCTTGGCCATAGCAAAGGGTATGAGCTTCACTTACGAAAGCAAATTCCGTGATTATGCCTGGCTGATTAAAGTGACCAATACAAACTAAGTTGAACGTGAAAGTTCTTTGATATTACCGCGAGGCTTGCCAGACATTTCACCGATCTTGCGATCTTGGTTCATAATCTCAGTTTTGGCATAAGCCTCGTATTCGTCTTTATCCAAACCGGCCACATCAATTTTGCGACGCGAGCTTTTGGTGCCATCTTCGTAAGTTACGTCGAACTGCACAAACATGGGTTCTTGCTTTTTCTCTTTCTTGGCCATGATCAAATATCCTTCTTCGGCTCATCAGCCGGTGGGGCCTCTGGCTCAATTTCATGTTTGCGCTGGGCCGAGGCCTCTTGGCGCTTTTGTTGCTTTTCTTGCGTCTTGCGTTGCTTGGCCGCTTCGCGGCTGCGGCGTTCTTGATTGTAATTGGGAGGGAATGCCATGGCCCGATCCTTTCATTGAATGGCGCGCGCAAGTTTCCGGCGCGGCGGATCGATTGATTGACGCGGCTTTAGGCGGTTGGGGGCGGGAAGTCTAGGTCGTTAAACCTTCACCCACTTGGCGTTTTTGGATGAGGATTTCACGCAAGCTTCAATGAAGGCCATGCCTGCCACGCCATCGGTAATGCCTGGGAATTGCACTTCTTTTGGTGCCTTCTTGCCCGTGCGGGCGGCCTTTATAGCTTGAGCAATTTCCGTGTAGATATTGGCAAAGCCTTCGAGATAACCTTCAGGGTGGCCAGAGGGAATACGCGTCACACGCGCAGCTTCAGGGCCAGCGCCAGCGCCACCCCGGGTGATAAGCCTGCGCTCGCCCCCAAAAGGCGTGAACCATAAGTAATTCGGA
>DATCEN010000361.1:0-3035 GCA_036510015.1 Aestuariivirga sp. | reverse complement strand
CGGCGCAAAGCGAAGCCAAGGCCGCCTTTGGCAATGGCGAAGTTTACATCGAGAAATATCTACAAAAGCCACGGCATATTGAAATCCAAGTTTTGGGTGATGGCCAAGGCAAAGCTATTCATTTGGGCGAGCGTGATTGCTCATTGCAACGTCGCCACCAGAAGATTTGGGAAGAAGCACATTCGCCTGCCCTTAACGCCCATCAACGTGATGAGATTGGCGCACGCGTGGCCAAAGCCATGGCTGAAATGAGCTATGAAGGTGTTGGCACGGTTGAGTTTCTCTATGAAAATGGTGAGTTTTATTTCATTGAAATGAACACACGTTTGCAGGTGGAGCACCCAGTCACTGAAGCCATCACTGGGCTTGATCTGGTGCAAGAACAGATTCGCGTGGCAGCAGGTGCTGCACTGGCTTACACTCAAAAAGACATTCACTTTTCCGGCCATGCCATTGAATGCCGTATCAATGCCGAAAACCCGATGACCTTTGTGCCGTCGCCCGGCAAGGTGAACGATGTGCATTTCCCCGGCGGGCTTGGGGTTCGTGTCGATTCGGCACTTTATTCTGGCTATCGCATTCCACCCTATTATGACTCTCTCATTGGCAAGCTGATTGTGTTCGGCAAAACTCGCGCTGAATGTATGATGCGCCTGCGTCGCTCACTGTCTGAGTTTGTGATTGATGGTGTTGAAACCACTATTCCATTGTTCCAGAAACTGTTGGCTGAGCCTGATATTATTGATGGGCATTATGACATCCATTGGCTGGAGAAATATCTGGCACGTCAAAAGGCTTGAGAGCCGATGAGCAGCATCACCCCACAGGTTTTGCTGAAGGCTTATTCAGTCGGCGTTTTTCCCATGGCGGAAAGCGCTGATGATCCATCCCTCTATTGGGTGGAGCCGGAAGAGCGCGGCATTCTTCCATTGGATGATTTCCACATCTCACATTCGCTTAGAAAATCAGTGCGCCGTGCGGGTTTTGAAATTCGTGTTGATACGGCTTTCGATGAGGTGATCGGCCATTGTGCTGAAGTGGCCAGCAACCGGCCGGAAACCTGGATCAACACGCGCATCATGAAGCTTTATTCACAGCTGCATAAAATGGGCTGTGCACACTCAGTGGAAAGCTGGCGCGGCGGAAAGCTGGTGGGCGGCCTTTACGGAGTTCGCATTGGTGGGGCGTTTTTTGGTGAAAGCATGTTTAGCCGTGAAACCGATGCCTCAAAAGTGGCACTGGTGCATTTGGTGGCACGGCTAAACCATGGCGGCTTCATCCTGTTGGATGCACAATTTTTGAACGATCATCTCAAACAATTTGGCTGCACAACGATGGCCAAGCTGGATTACCGCGAGATGCTGGGCGAGGCAATTGAAACTGTGGCTGATTTTCACAGCTTCCACCAAGATGATGATGTCGAGGCCGTATTGCGATTGGCGATGAGCTAAAGCGCGCTCACGAACTTAATTTCAATCCGGCGAGGCTTGATCGGGTGCGGGTTTCTGGCCCGCTGCGTCAGGCACATGCTCTTGCGGTGGTGGGGGCGCGTTGGGATCGCGGCATGCTGTTAGCCAAACATCATAAAGCGGATGTTCAACCGCGTTCAAACCGGGGCTTTCGGCAAACATCCAACCGGTAAAAATCCGGCGGCGTTTGCCATCATTGCTTTGTTCATCAACCTCTACAAAGGCAACAGTTTTAGGGCGTTCGGTGATCGGGCTGGTGTTGCACACATCGGCCTTTACAATCAGGCCGCCAAACTTTTTCTCTTCACCGATTTTGACTTCAAAGCTAGTGGTTTGACCCATGATCTTGTCAAGGCCATCGAAAACCGCAATTGGGTTGGAAATGACTTCAGCTTGAGCAGCAACTGAAAACCCACATGCAACACATAACGCCAATGCAATATGCTTCATGGTTTTACTGCTGGTGTTGCGCCCTTTGTATCAGCGCCCTTTTTATCAGTGTCCTGTGTATCAGCGCCTGTAGCGCCGGCGCCTTTTGCGTCAGCGCCCTTTGTATCGGCGCCTTTGCCTTTTGAGAACATCGCTTGGCTGATCAGATTCCACATATCAACGGAACCTTGGGTGTAGGAAATCTCACTTCCGTCTTTCAACTTGCCGTCAGAGCCGCCCGGCTCAAGGGAAACAAATTGTGCACCCAACAGACCTTCTGAGGTGATCTTGGCGGACGTATCATCAGATAAATTCACTTCCGGCCGCAGCTGCATGATCAAGCGCGCCTGATAAGATTTAGGATCAAGGGCCTGGCCCACAACAGTGCCCACCTTGATGCCAGCAATGCGCACATCGGTGCCGACATTTATTCCGCTGATATTATCAAATTGGGCCGACACACGGTAGCCACCTGATGCCCCGCCATGACCAGTAGCGTCCCAAGCAAAAATCAAAAAGAAAAAGGCCACCACCACAACAGCAGCACCCACAAGGGTCTCGAGTGTGTCAGATTTCATTGCGGCTTCCAGGCCTGATAATTCGCCGGGGCTTTCATCGGCTTACCGCCTACGGCAATGGAACCGGGAGGATGATATGCATCTGCTGTGCCCGTCAAATTTTCCTCATGCGGCTTTTGCCATTCACGCGGCACATAATTTTCCTGCGGCGGGGCCACATCGGTGCGGTGATGCAACCAGCCATGCCAGCCGGAGCCAACCTGAGAGGCTTCACTGTAGCCTTTATAAATAACCCAACGGCGTTCAGGAATGGAATCCGGAACTGCGGATTTGGCCTTATAATAACGATTGCCCAAATCATCTTGGCCAACATAGTTGCCCTTGCGCCAGGTGTAAAAGCGCGTGGCAAGGGTTTGACCATTCCACCACGTAAAAAACTGTTTTAATAATCGCATGTTCAAAGACTCTTTTATCTAGCCCGCAATATGGCGGAAGGTGGCTTCAGTTTCAATCAGGATTTAGGCTTCATAATGACGATCTGGCTGCCATTGGCCTGCTGCACAGGAAGTGTTTCAACATTGGGGTTGGACCTTAATGCGGTCACCAGTTTGGCCAGATC
>DATCEN010000360.1:0-3893 GCA_036510015.1 Aestuariivirga sp. | reverse complement strand
TTCTCGCCCAAAGTTTCGGCCATGCGTGAGGCAGCTGCGTGTGCCGCCAAACGCCGTGGCTCCAACATCACAATCTTTTTCCCAACAGCCCAAGCTTCAGCCAACAAAGCCAAAGGTACGCGTGTGGTTTTGCCAGCACCTGGTTCAGCCACCAGAATCGCGGAAGGCCGCGTAGCAAGCGCAGCCTTCAAGTCTGGAATAACGTCATCGATAGGAAATTTCATAGCATCTCTTTAGCCCATGGCGGATCAGCGCCGGGGCGAGAAACTGTCACTGCGGCCGACTTCATAGCATAAAATGCCGCCGCCTTCAGTGCTTCGTCGTCAATCGTGGCAAGAGCTGTTTTGTTCAAATGGCCAGCTTTACTCAGCGCAAAAAGCAGACCTGCGGTAAATGTATCACCTGCGCCCACTGTGTCTGCCACTTTTACATTAGGTGCCAAAGCCTCAAAGCCAAACCGCTTGGTATAAACCACACAGCCCTCACCACCTTTGGTGATGGCAATAATCTTTGCACCTTTTTTGAGCCAAGCCCGGGCTGCCTTTTCCAAGTTGGTTGAACCCGTCATCCATTTCACATCTTCATCTGAAATCTTTACGATGTCACAAAGTGCAATCAGCCGGTTGAGACGCTGCAAATGTTTCGTCTTATCTTTGATGAGTGTCGGGCGGATATTGGGGTCAAGCGAAATCACCCGCATCTTGGCCTCGCGCTTCATCAATGCCTCGTAGGTTGAGCCGCAAGGCTCTGCGATCAGGCTGATCGAACCGAAATGTAATGTTGAGACGGCGCGCGATAGTTTGGGTAAATCTGCTTTCACCAACATGCGGCCGGCTGATGCGTCATCGATAAATGAATAGCGCGCATGGCCGTCAACCAACTTCACCATCGCCAAAGTGGTGTGCAACGGCTTGGTGCGCAAAAACCGAGGTGAGACGAGCGAAGCTTTGAGGCCAGCGCGCAAATTGTCTCCGAAAAAGTCACTCGAAATCCCTGCAAACAGCCCAACCTTGTGGCCCAAGCGCCCCAGTGCAATAGCGGTATTATAGACCGAGCCGCCGTTTACGGGCTGAAACGCATCCGCGCCATCAGCCAGCTTACGCGGCAGACAATCAATTAGGGCTTCGCCGCAGCATACAATCATCTCACAATGCCTTCAGTACGTTTTGTCTGTTTAGTTGCAACTGTCATAACGGCGGTGTAAGCGTCCGCCAACTGAATTATGATGTACGCACCTCTTTTTGGAGTGACAACGTGGCAAATCGCATTGTTCCAGTAGAACCTTTTGACCTGGTTGTTTTTGGTGCGACGGGCGATCTCTCGCAACGCAAAATTTTACCTGCGCTTTATCATCGCGATCAGCAGGAACAATTGCCGCCAGAAGCGCGCCTTATCGGCACTTCGCGCCGTGCCATGAGTGATGATGAATTCCGCAGCTTTGCCCGTGCAGCAATCGAAAAATTTGTAGAACCCGAATTTCGGACGCCAGCAGTGGTAGATCGATTTGTCGCACGCCTATCTTATGTCCAAGCCGAAGCCTCACAGGAAGATGGCTGGCCGATGCTAGAAAAAGCTTTATCTTCAGGCAAAGATCACGCGCGCATATTCTACCTCGCAGTTGGACCAGATCTCTTTGGCCCAATCTGTGAACGCGTGGGCAGACACGGATTAGTTACGCCACTGGCGCGCGTCGTCGTGGAAAAGCCAGTGGGCAAGAATGGAGCCTCGGCTGATGCTTTGAACGATGCTATTGGCAAAGTTTTTCCCGAACCTTCAATTTACCGCATTGACCATTACCTTGGCAAAGAAACCGTGCAAAATCTCATGGCACTGCGCTTTGCCAATGCATTGTTTGAGCCGTTGTGGAACGGCAGCCACATTGATCATGTACAAATCACTGTTGCCGAAACCCTAGGCGTTGAAGGCCGCGCCGGATATTATGATACGTCAGGCGCTATCCGCGATATGGTGCAAAACCACATTCTGCAACTTGTTTGCCTTGTGGCAATGGAGCCTCCGTCTTCCATGCAAGCCGATGCGGTGCGCGATGAAAAGTTGAAGGTTTTAAAATCATTGAAACCTCTCACGAACACAGACTTTGAGAACCACGTTGTGCGCGGACAATATGGAGCAGGTTCATCCGCAGAAGGTGCAGTGAATAGCTATCATTCGGATCTGGGAAACTCTGATTCAAAAACCGAAACATTCGTGGCGTTGAAAACTGAGATTGGCAATTGGCGCTGGAGCAATGTGCCATTTTATTTGCGCACTGGTAAACGCCTTCCACAACGCAGTTCGGAAATCGTAATTCAGTTTAAAGATGTGCCGTACAATGTGTTTATGCAAACGACAGGGCATCTTCAGCCTAACCGGCTTGTCATCCGCTTGCAACCGGACGAGGGCGTGAAGCTCTGGCTTTCGGTCAAAGAACCAGGCCCTGGTAGTTTGCGCTTTAAATATGTGCCTTTAGATATGAATTTCGCTGAAGCCTTCACTACGCGCCAACCCGAAGCCTATGAGCGCCTTATCATGGACGTGGTGCGCGGTGATCAAACCCTGTTCATGCGCCGCGATGAAGTGGCAGCCGCCTGGCGCTTCATTGATCCGATACTGGATTACTGGAAAGAAAACGGTGACGACCTCAAACCTTATCAATCAGGAACTTGGGGCCCAACGGCGGCCATTGCATTGATTGAGCGCGATGGCCGTACTTGGTATGAAGCACCACAACAGTGATTGTGGCGCGCAATAATTTTGCCACTGCTGAAAGTCTGGCGCAGCGCTTAAGCGTTAATGTGGCCAGCAGTTTGCGCCAAGCGATTGCCGGAAGTGGCAAGGCCGTCCTTGCGGTTTCAGGTGGAACCACACCGCAGAGGTTCTTCGCGCATTTATCGCAGCAGAAAATAAATTGGTCGCAAGTTACCATAACGTTGATTGATGAGCGGCAAGTGGATGAAACATCACCGCGCTCCAATGCAGCTCTCGTAAAAGCTGTATTGGTGCAAAATGAGGCCGTTGCGGCCTTTTTCGTGCCGCTGTATCAAAATCCTGCGGCAGCTGATTTACCAAACTTTGATGTGGCCATTCTGGGCATGGGTAATGATGGCCACACGGCCTCCCTCTTTCCGGGTGGGGATACTTTAGGCCAAGCCTTGTCAGACTCTGCTCCGCCTCTGTTGGCACTTTCAGCTCCCGACGCAGGTGAGCCACGCATTACTTTTTCATTGCAAAAAATTCTCAGCAGTCGTGAAATTATTCTCCACATTCAAGGAGTCGACAAAGCCGCCACGCTAGAAAAAGCCTTAGGCCAAGGCGATGTATTAGAAATGCCAGTGCGCGCTGTGTTGCGCTCATCCAAACAAGTTGAAGTTTACTGGTGTCCGTGAGGTCTTAAATGTCTGTACAAAAATCTATTGCGTCCGTCACTGAAGCCATCACCAATCGTTCCGCTGAGCGCCGCGCGCGTTATCTTGCTAAAATCGCCAAAGCCTTTGATGAAAAGCCTAAGCGCAGGTCTCTAGGCTGCGCCAATCTCGCGCTTGGCTTTGCAGCTTGTGAGCCTCATGATCAAGAGCAACTGCGCTCTGGTGATGGACCAAACCTCGGCATTATCACCAGCTACAATGACATGCTTTCAGCCCATCAGCCCTTTGAGCGCTATCCTGATCTCATTCGCGCAGCAGCGCGTGAAGTGGGCGGCACGGCTCAGGTGGCAGGTGGGGTGCCAGCCATGTGTGATGGTGTCACTCAAGGTGAAATCGGCATGGAACTTTCATTGTTTTCGCGCGACATCATCGCCATGTCCACCGCAGTTGCCCTCTCGCATCAAATGTTTGATGCCGCAGTCTATCTGGGAGTCTGTGACAAAATTGTGCCGGGCCTTATCATTGGCG
>DATCEN010000359.1:0-6227 GCA_036510015.1 Aestuariivirga sp. | reverse complement strand
AGCGGGTGGTGGTGATTTGTGGCCCACTTTGGTGGATCAGATCACCGTTCAGCCCGGTTATGAAGCAGCCTTGGGTGCTGCCTTAGGCGAAGATATCGAAGCTTCGTCCAATGAAGGCGCTCCCGTGTTCTGGCGCGGTCTGCCACCGTTGTCAGACGTGGCGCATTTGCCCGGTGATGCTCAAGCTCTCGGCCAATTTGTGCAAGCCCCGCCAGCCTTGGCACGCGCCTTGTCCCACATCGGCATTGTCTCACGCGCTGTGGGTGCGGCCTTGCAGCCACAACTCAAACCCGGCCAGCGGCTTGTATCAGTCGAAGGTGATATTTGGCGCTGGGATGGGTTTACGTCAGCCGCTGATGCCCCCAGTGCTGCAGCCAAACGTTTGGCTGAGCGCAACCGCCTTGCCCTTATCGAGGTGGATATGAAGGCGGCCATCGCTGCAGCCGAAGTCTCCAAAGTTGAATTTGATACGTCTCATACCGCTGTTGAGCAGGGCCAAAAGTCAGAGCGTGAAAAGCGTGAAGCTTGGCGTGCCGCCACTTCGGCGTTGGAAGTGGCCCGCAAGGCCCTTCAAGCCCATGAGCGCCGCATGGCCGAAAGTGCTGCGGCTCACTCAGCCTTGGATGAAGCAGGCCGCAATGCTGAAACCCAATTGGCCGAAGCGCGCGACCAACACGCACAATCAGCTGAACAATTCGCTTCTCTGCCCGCATTGGATGGTTTGAGTGCAGACGTGCAGCGCCTGCGTGACGCCCTGTTTGGAGAGCGCGGCCTTTATGCCGAAGCGCGCGCCACGCATGATGGGCTAGAGCGTGAGGCGAGAGCCCGCGCCGACCGTCTTAAATCCATCAGTGCAGAGCAAGAGCAATGGCTGGCCCGCAGCCTTAAAGCCAATGAACAAGTGGCTGCCCTCAATGCACGCCTTGATGAAACCGAAGCCGCTATTGCTGAAATGCAATCCGTGCCGCAGCAATTGGCCGATAAGCGCTTCAAGCTGATGAACATGGTGGCCGAAGCCGAGGGTGAGCGCAAAGCCGCATCAGATAAATTGGCACTTGCTGAAAATGCCGTTCGCGAGGCCGATCAGATCTTACGGGCCGCTCAAGAACAAGCTGCTTCATCGCGTGAAAATCATGCACGTTTGGGCGCCGTTTTGGATGGCTCTAACGCGCGCCACAGCCACGCTTCAAACCGCATCCGCGAAACTTTGCAGTGTGAACCGCAAGAGGTTCTGGTGCGTGCTGACTTGCAAGAGGCAACACTGCAACCAACCGATGTGATCGAGAAAAAACTTGCCAACTTGCGCGAAGACCGTGAACGCCTTGGTGCTGTTAATCTGCGCGCTGATGAAGAAGCTCAGGCGGTTGATGAAACACTCACCAAAATGAAATCTGAAAAAGATGAGTTAGTGCAAGCCATCGCAAAACTGCGCGGCGGCATCGGCTCATTGAACCGTGAAGGCCGTCAGCGCTTGCTGGATGCGTTTGAAACGGTGAATGTGAAGTTCAGCGAGCTTTTCACCACGCTGTTTGGCGGTGGCAAAGCTGAACTGCAACTGATTGAATCAGATGATCCGCTGGAAGCTGGTTTGGAAATTCTTGCTAACCCACCCGGCAAAAAGCCAACCACACTTTCGCTTCTGTCAGGTGGCGAGCAAACCCTCACCGCATTGGCGTTGATTTTTGCGGTGTTCCTCACCAACCCATCGCCCATCTGCGTGTTGGACGAAGTGGATGCGCCACTGGATGATCATAACGTGGAGCGTTTTTGCAACTTGCTGGACGCGATGATGGCCAGAACTGATACGCGCTTCCTCATCATCACCCACCACCCGATGACCATGGCGCGTATGCACCGTTTATTCGGTGTGACCATGATGGAGCGCGGCGTTTCGCAATTGGTGAGCGTGAATTTGGAAGAAGCTGAGCAACTGGCAGAAGCCTCGTAATGAACATCGTTTTTGATCTTGGCGCAGTTTTAATCGAATGGGACCCGCGCCATTTATATCGCAAGGTTTTTGCTGACCGCGAAAAAATGGAATGGTTCCTTACCAACGTCTGCCATAATGATTGGAACTTGGAGCAAGATCGTGGCCGCTCTTTTGATGATGCCGTGGCCGAGGCCATAGGTCGCCACCCAAAATGGGAAAGCGAAATTAAATTATACCGCGATCGTTGGGTTGAAATGGTGCCGGGCGATATTCCTGGCACAGTGCAAATTTTAGAAGAGCTCCACGCCAAAGGCGCACCGCTTTATGCCATAACCAACTGGAATGGAGACACCTTCCGCATCACGCAAGGCCGCTTCAAATTCCTGTCCCTCTTCCGCGACATCGTGGTTTCTGGCGATGAGAAATTGGTCAAGCCAGAACCAGATATTTTTCATCTGCTGGCCAAGCGCAATAACATCAAGCTTTCGGAATCAATCTTCATTGATGACAACGCGAAAAATATAAAGGGCGCTGAAGCCGTGGGCATGAAAACCCACCACTTCATAACGCCGGAAGGATTGCGCGTGGATCTAAAACGTCGACATCTGATTTAGTCGCTACTCCGCCGCCACTAAATAATCTTCCATTGGTGGACAAGAACAAATCAAATTGCGATCGCCATACACATTATCCACGCGTTTAACCGGCGGCCAATATTTGGCGCTGCCCGCCCCATGATCGCCCAGCGGGAAAAAGGCTTGCATTTTGGAATAGGGATGGTGCCATTCCCCCAATAAATCCTGATACGTATGCGGCGCATTCTTCAACGCATTGTCGAGCTTATCGATGCGCCCGTGTTCCACATCCGCAATCTCATTGGCGATAGCAATCATTGCATCACAGAAACGGTCAAGCTCACCCTTAGCTTCGCTTTCAGTGGGCTCCACCATCAATGTATCAACCACCGGAAAAGACATGGTGGGTGCATGGAAGCCATAATCCGCCAAACGCTTGGCCACGTCTTCAACACTGATACCAGAGCGTTCCTTCACCCAGCGCAAATCCAAAATGCATTCATGCGCCACCGTGCCAGCAGGGCCCGTGTAGAGAATAGGAAAATGCGGCTTCAAACGGGCCGCCATATAATTGGCATTAAGCACTGCCATTTTGGTGGCCAGCGTTAAGCCCTCAGCGCCCATCATCGCGATATACATCCATGAGATTGGCAAAATGGAAGCCGATCCAAAAGGTGCGGCAGATACAGCCCCGCGCTTGCCCGAAGGAAGTTTCATTACATCATGCCCCGGCAGATGCGGTGCCAAATGGGCACGCACGCCAATTGGCCCCATGCCCGGCCCACCGCCACCATGCGGAATGCAAAATGTTTTGTGCAAATTCATATGGCATACATCTGCGCCAAGTTCTGCCGGCCGCATCAGCCCAACTTGCGCATTGAGATTGGCCCCATCAAGATAGACCTGCCCGCCATGTGCGTGGATAATGTGGCAAATATCCATGATACTATCTTCGTAAACGCCGTGTGTGCTGGGGTAAGTAATCATCAAAGCGGCAAGATTGGCGCTATGTTGTCGGGCCTTGGCTTCCAGATCAGCCACATCCACATTGCCCAGCGCATCACACGCCACTACCACGATCTTCATGCTGCACATCGCAGCAGAAGCCGGATTGGTGCCATGCGCCGAAACGGGAATGAGACACACATCACGCGCCTTGCCACCGTTGGCATCATGGTAGCGCCTGATCGCCATAAGCCCGGCATATTCGCCTTGGCTTCCAGCATTGGGCTGCAGCGACACCGCATCAAAGCCGGTGATCTCACACAGCATTTTTTCCAGAGAGACGAACAACTCGGCATAGCCCTTAGTTTGCGCGCGCGGCGCAAAAGGATGAAGTGCACCAAATTCCGGCCAAGTGACAGGGATCATTTCTGCCGCCGCGTTCAGCTTCATGGTGCAAGAGCCCAGCGCAATCATCGCCTGATCCAGTGCCAAATCCTTGCCTTGCAGCAGGCGCATATAGCGCATCATCTCTGTCTCAGTGCGGTAACGGTGAAACACCGGATGAGTGAGGAATTTGGATTGGCGTTTGAGATTGAGCGGAATGCCACCAGCTGATGTTCCTGCCTTAGCGCCGAACACACGCAGCAATTTTTCGATCACCCCATCGGTTGTGGTTTCATCCAAACTGATGCCAACATGATCTTTATCAATCTCCCGCAGGTTGATACCGATTTTCGCCGCAGCGGCGATAATGCGCTTGGCCCCACCAATAACTTTCACTGTTAATGTGTCAAAAAATGATTCAGAAACAATGTGATGGCCAGCACTCTTCAATGCGCCAGCCAGCCTTTGAGTTTTGGCGTGAATGTCTTCAGCCATGACTTTAAGCCCTTCAGGCCCATGCCAGCAGGCGTAAAACCCCGCCATCACCGCCAACAGAACTTGCGCCGTGCAGATGTTAGACGTGGCCTTGTCGCGTCTGATATGTTGCTCGCGCGTTTGCAACGCCATGCGTAAAGCGCGGTTGCCCTTTGCATCAACAGACACGCCAATCAAGCGGCCCGGCATGATCCGTTTCAATTCATCCTTCACCGCAAAAAACGCTGCATGTGGCCCGCCAAATCCCATGGGCACACCAAAACGCTGTGTTGAGCCCAAGGCAATATCGGCACCCAATTCACCCGGAGATTTAAGCAATGTGAGGGCCAGCAAATCTGTGGCCATAATCGCCAGCGCACCGGCTTCATGCAGCTTGGAAATTACGCTTGAATAGTCATGCACTGCACCTGAAGAGCCGGGATATGAAAGCAATGCGCCAAAAATCTGCGAGGCCTTAAGCTCTGCCACATCAGCAATTTTTAACGTAATGCCAAAGCCAGAAGCACGGGTTTGCAACACACCGATGGTTTGCGGATGTGTATCAGCATCCACAAAGAAAATATTAGAATTAGACTTTGCATGGCGCTTGGCCATCGCCATCGCTTCTGCTGCGGCCGTTGCCTCATCCAGCAATGAGGCATTGGCAATATCAAGCCCGGTGAGGTCCATCACCATCTGCTGATAGTTGAGCAAGGCCTCCAATCGACCCTGGCTCACCTCGGCTTGGTATGGCGTGTAAGCTGTGTACCAGCCCGGATTTTCCAACACATTGCGCAGGATCACGGGCGGGGTATGCGTGCCGTAATAACCCATGCCGATGAGCGAGGTGAAGATTTTGTTCTTTGATGCAATATGTTTTATCTTCGCAAGGGCCTCCGCCTCACTGAGGGCCGGTTCTAATGCAAGCGCTCGCTTGGCGCGAAGTTTGGCGGGCACAGCCTTGGCAATAAAATCATCCAATGAAGCAGCACCGAGCACCTTCAACATCGCGGAAGTTTCAGTGGCATCAGGCCCGATATGGCGTGCGGAAAAGGGCACACTCATGGCTCAGCCTACAAACTTATCATAAGCAGCTTTGTCCATCAGCTCGGCCAATTCCGCTTCATTGGAAAGCTTCACCTTGATGAACCAACCTTCCGCTTCTGGTGCGCGGTTAACCAGTGCGGGATCACCCGCCAGCTCTGCGTTCACCTCAACCACTTCGCCAGATACAGGCACATAAACATCGGAAGCTGCTTTAACACTTTCCACCGTGGCCACACTTTCATGGGCTTTCACCACACGGCCTTTTTTTGGCAGGTCAACAAACACCACATCGCCCAATTGCTCTTGCGCGTGGGTCGAAATGCCTATGGTGGCGATACCGCCGGATACTGTTACCCACTCATGATCTTTTGAAAATTTCATTTTGTGTCCTTATCTTTTGAAAGTGTTGGGAACGAATGGAAGTGCGCAAACCACAGCCGGTAAAGCTTGGCCGCGCACGATGAGTTGAATTTTTGTGCCAACAACGGCAGAAGCCGTTTCAACATAGCCCATGGCCACTGGCCCATTCACCGTTGGGCCAAAGCCGCCGGACGTGATCATGCCAATCTTGCGGCCCGATAAATCTTGCACCTCAGTGCCATCACGCGCCGGCGCACGGCCCTCGGGCTTTATTCCAACCCGCTTGCGCGCCACCCCTTGCGCCAGCTCGCGCTGCACGCGCTCGGCCCCGATAAAGCCACCGTCAATGCGCCTCTGTTTGGGGATTGACCATTGCAACCCAGCTTCAATGGGCGAAGTTGTTTCATCAATGTCATGCCCATAAAGACACAAGCCCGCCTCAAGGCGCAATGAATCACGCGCACCAAGGCCAATGGGTTTCACATTGGCGTCAGCCAATAAGATTTTCCACA
>DATCEN010000358.1:0-2701 GCA_036510015.1 Aestuariivirga sp. | reverse complement strand
AAATGGCAATGCGCACCAGTTCACCACCATGTTTTTCTTGCAAATCATAAAGATGCATTTCGCCTTCGATAGTGACAACATTGGCCACCAATCTGCCGCCGGAACGCAGCGCCTGCCAGCAGGCTTCAAACACACCAACATCACCCACACCGCCGCCGATAAAAATCGCATGAGGGCGTTCAAGGCCTGCCAACGCTGCAGGAGCTTCACCTTTGATCAGTTTCAAACGTGGGGTTCCAAGTTGATCAGTGTTTTGGGCGATCATGCCGCAGCGTGTTTCGTTTTGTTCGATGGCCTCAGCTTCGCAACCGCGTGTTGACCGCATCCATTCAATGGCGATGGAGCCGCAACCAGCACCCACATCCCACAACAGCTGATCAGGTGCAGGGGCAAGTGCGGCCAAGGTTATGGCGCGCACATCGCGCTTGGTAAGTTGGCCGTCATGCACAAATGCTTCATCCGGCAGCCCCGCAACGCGGCTGTAAATCTTTGCATGAGGTGAAGCGATGCAGTGAACGGCCAAGGTGTTGAGTGGTGACCAATTGAGGATGGGATTTTGATCAGCGGTGAAATGTGTGATGCGCTCTTTGTCGCCGCCTAAGTTCTCGAGAACCGTGATTGGAGATTTCTCAAACCCGCGCGCGATGAGACGGCGGCAAGCTTCGGCAATTGATGTTTCATCTTGGGTGAGCACCAGCAGTTTTGCATCAGGCTGGATGAAAGCTTCGAGATTGGCGGCGGGCCTGCCATGAATGGTGAGAAAATCACAATCGGGAATGCTCCATCCCAGTTTTGCTGCCGCCAGAGAAAATGCTGAGAGATGTGGGACCACTTTGATTTCATCATGTGGCAGAAGTTCAAACAGTTTGCGTGCTACACCGAAATTCATTGGATCGCCAGTGGTTAACAAAACAGTGTTGCGACCCGCGAAGGATTTCACTTGCTTGTAAGCTGCAGCAAACGGTTGCGGCCATAAATGTGTTTCCGCTTTTTGCTTGGGTAACAACGCATGAAGACGTTCTGATCCGACGATCACTTCAGCACTTTCAATCGCGAGTTTCGCGGTGGCCGAAAGCCCTGCGTGGCCGTCTTCGCCCATGCCAATGATGGTGAGCCACTGTGTCATTGATTGTTACTCGTTAAGGCATTGATCACGGAAGACGCCATGGCCGATCCGCCTTTGCGACCCTTTATGGTGGCGTAAGGAATCCCTTGTGAATTGGCGATGAGTTCAGCTTTGCTTTCCGCCGCACCTACAAAGCCCACAGGCATGCCCACAATGCAAGCGGGTTTGGGCGCACCTTGGTCGAGCAATTCCAATAGTCGGAAAAGGGCAGTGGGCGCATTGCCTATGACCACGATTGCGCCTTCCAATTTATTGCTCCAAAGCTCGACGGCGGCGGCGCTACGTGTTGTGTTGTGGGCAAGGCCATTCTCGCGTGCACGCGGATCATTCAGTGTGCAGATGATTTCAACGTTAGGCGGAAGCTGCTTTGCAATGATGCCATGACGCACCATTTCCGAGTCGGTAAATATCACTTTGCCAGCGGCTAATGCAGTTTGCGCCGTTGCTGCAAAATCGGGAGTAATCATTAAATCCCTGGCCACTTCCACCATTCCGCACGAATGAATAACCCGCGTTGCAATGGCGTGAGCCGATGGTGGCAAATGTGAGAGATCAGCCTCTTCTGCAATGATCTCGAATGAGCTTTTGTAAATGTCTGATGGATTGCGAAGGTAATCGAACATCATTTGCCGTTCAATGTCACTGGCCCCAGCGGATGATTGGCATGAGGATAAGGCGCATGGGTGTGGTCGTGATCGTGACTATGCGGCAGGCTGATCAATTTAAATGGCCCATCCGGTTCGGCGCTAATGCCTTCCACATGGTGGTGGTGGCTTTCTTGTACGGCACCCACATCTGCCTCAAAGCCCAAAACTTGTGTGCGATATTTACACAGCTGACAATTCATCGCATTTTCACCGATGAGAATTTGCTCCACACGTTCGACAAAGGTGTCGATCACTGCCGGATGGTCATTGAGATAAGGCGCTTTAATGAATTCAATTTCGCGGTGCGCTGCCGCCACTTCATCCGTGGACTGATAAATCCGTTCCACCAAAATACCAGTGAACAGAAAATATGGAAATACGATGATGCGTTTATAGCCCAACCGTGTGGCGTGTTCCAACGCTGGTGCCACCAATGGAAAAGTCACTCCTGAATAAGCCGTTTCCGCCCAGCCAAAGCCAAAACCTTCCCACAACATGCGGGTAACTTTGGAGACATTCGAATTCGCATCAGGATCAGAAGACCCGCGCCCCACCACCACCAGCATGGTTTCATGCAGCGGTACATGGGTGTTTGCATCAAGTGCCTGCTGAATGCGGTCTCCGGCGGCGCGCAACATTTTAGGATCAATGCCCAGCTCTTTGCCATAGTTGATGGTAAGTTTGTTGGCGGCGGCATAAGTGTTGAGCACCGATGGGATGTCATTCTTGGCGTGGCCAGCGGCAAACAACATTCCCGGCACAGCAAGCACGCGAGTGACACCAGCGGCCTTCAATTTATCCAGTCCGGTGCGAATGATAGGGGTGGCAAATTCCAGATAACCAAATTCAACTGGATATTGTGGTAGACGCTTTTTGAGATGCTCCGACAGTGCCGCGAATTCTTGCACAGCATCGAGATCGCGGCTGC
>DATCEN010000357.1:0-2721 GCA_036510015.1 Aestuariivirga sp. | reverse complement strand
TGCGTGCGAGCGGTATCAGACGCGGTGCTTTCATGACGCGAAGTGCACAGGGTGGTGCGCGCAATGTTGATGCCTATGATGCCAAGACTGATGTGTTGGCCGTGATTGAGGCCTGTGGCTTGGCCGCTTCGTCTATGCAAGTCGTGCAAGGTGCGGCACCCTGGTATCATCTCGGCCGCAGTGGCACAATACAGCTTGGTCCACAAAATAAAATTGCGATGTTTGGCGAAATTCATCCGCGCATTTTGAGTGCTATGGATGTGAAAGGGCCGCTGGTAGCCTTTGAAATTATTCTCAATGCGTTGCCCGCCTCAAAGCAAAAATCTGCGTCACGTGCCGCGCTCAGCATTTCTGATCTTCTGCCGGTGTCGCGGGACTTTGCTTTTGTGGTGGATGATAAAGTACAAGCCGCAGAACTCATCAAAGCCGTCAAGGGTGTAGACAAACTCATCATTGCCGAAGCGCAGGTGTTTGACGTCTATCAGCTTGAAGGCGGCAAAAAATCACTCGCCGTTGAGGTCATGCTACAGCCCAAAGATAAAACCTTCACCGATGCTGACATTGAAGCGATTTCCGCTAAGATCGTGGCCACGGCAAATAAAGCGGTTGGCGCAACACTCAGGGGATAAGTCATGACTCCAGCAACGGCGACGGCACTGAAAGAACTCAAAGCTCATCATAAGTCGCAAAAGCTGAACATGCGGCAGGTCTTTGCCAAGGATGCTAAGCGCTTTGAGAATTTCTCCGTTCGCTTGGATGACATGCTGCTGGATTATTCCAAATGTGGTGTTTCTGCCAAAACTCTGCAGTTGCTTTTTGCCATAGCCAAATCTGCCAAGGTTGAAGCAGCACGTGATCACATGATGCGCGGCGATATCATCAACACCACCGAACACCGAGCCGTTTTACACACAGCACTTCGGCGTCCTAAATCTGAAATGGTCTTCGTGAATGGTCACAACGTGGTTCATGATGTGCATGATGTGTTAGAGGCCATGTCGCGCTTTGCTACCGACATTCGTAAAAGTATTATCACTGATGTGGTGAATATCGGCATAGGTGGTTCAGATCTGGGCCCCGCCATGACGACGCTGGCTCTCGCCCCATACCATGACGGCCCGCGCACACATTTTGTGTCGAACGTTGACGGCGCAGATATGGCCGACAAGTTGAAGGGCCTGAACCCAGCAACAACTTTATTCATTGTGGCGTCTAAAACGTTCACGACGATTGAAACACTCACGAATGCCAAAACCGCCCGGGCATGGATCGTGAACTCCTTGGGCGAGGCCGCAGTGGGCGAACATTTCTGTGCGCTCTCTACTGCGCTCGATAAAGTGCAGGCCTTTGGCATTTCACCTGCCCGCACCTTTGGTTTTTGGGATTGGGTGGGTGGGCGTTATTCCATCTGGTCGGCCATTGGTCTCTCGCTCATGATCGCCATTGGCCCCAAACACTTCATGGATTTCTTGCATGGCGCTCATGCCATGGACCAGCATTTTACCTCTGCAAAGTCGCATGAGAATCTTCCGCTTATCATGGGGCTTCTTGGCATCTGGCACCGCAATGCCTGCAACCTCGGAACGCGCGCAATTATTCCTTACGACCAGCGCATGAGCCGCTTTCCCGCCTATCTGCAACAGCTGGATATGGAGAGCAATGGCAAGCATGTGAGCAAAGATGGCAAGCCGCTCAAAAATCATTCCGGCCCGGTGGTATGGGGAGAGCCTGGCACCAATGGTCAACACGCGTTCTTTCAGCTTTTGCATCAGGGAACGGATGTTGTACCTGTAGAATTTTTAATTGCGGCTGATGCCCATGAGAAAGATGAGCCTATCCACCACACTTTATTGGTGGCCAATTGCTTGGCGCAAAGTCAAGCCTTGATGAAAGGCCGCACACTGAAAGAAGCTGAGATGCAACTCATTGCGGCTGGCAAATCGAAGAAAGAAGCCGCCGCCTTGGCTCCGCATAAAACCTTCACTGGCAACCGACCCTCGCTGACGATTGCCTATAAGATACTCGATCCATTCACACTTGGCCGCCTGATTGCGCTTTATGAACACCGCGTATTTGTGGAAGGCACCATCTGGGGCCTCAACTCATTCGATCAATGGGGCGTGGAACTGGGCAAGGAACTGGCCACGGGTTTACAGCCAGCGGTGGAAGGTAAAGCTGTTTCCAATCTGGATTCTTCAACCCTCGGATTGCTCCAGCATTTGAAGGATCTGCGGTAAGGTCCCCGACGTTGATGCGTCACTCCTCGTAATGAGAGAGGATGAGAATGTGAACTCATTTCATCCTCCCCCTTTACGGGGGAGGTGGCGCGGAGCGCCGGAGGGGGTTGTTTTCAAAGCGTCAAGTATTGTGTCAATTACGCCATCCATTTCTTGATTGATTTGAAAATTCCAGAACCGCATCACGAGGAAGCCAGCCACCTCGAAATGGCAGTCTCTCGCGCAATCGCGCCGTTCAGCTTCGGATTCTGAATGTTGCGAACCGTCAACTTCGATAATCAGGCGCTGGTTGAAATCAACAAAATCGAGGATGTAGCCATCGACTGGTGCCTGCCTGCGAAAGTGGTATCCTTGCCGGTTGAAATGCTTGAGTTGAAGCCAGAGCTTTACTTCTTCATGGGTCATGGCTTTGCGGAGTTGCTTGGCTTTGACTTTGATATTCATGGCGGCCCCCTCCGACGCTGACGCGTCACCTCCCCCGTTG
>DATCEN010000356.1:0-2694 GCA_036510015.1 Aestuariivirga sp. | reverse complement strand
CCGTGATGGATGAATTTGTTGACGCTTACGTGCAGGGTGCAACACCCATTCCTTGCGTGCGCTGCAATCAAACGGTGAAGTTTGCGGATTTGCTGGCGCGGGCAAAGGCCCTTGATGCCAGCGCCTTGGCCACCGGCCATTATGTTGAAAGCCGTTCGCTGGCGGGTGCTCGGGCCATGTTCACGCCAGCTGATGTGGCGCGCGATCAAAGCTATTTCCTGTTTGCCACAACCCATGAACAAATGGATTATCTGCGCTTTCCGCTGGGCTTGCTGTCTAAGCCCGAAGCGCGCGCTGTGGCCCAAGACATGGGCCTCGCGGTGGCTGATAAACCAGACAGCCAAGACATTTGCTTTGTGCCAGATGGGGATTATGCCTCAGTGATCCGCAAGCTTAGGCCTGATGCGGCAAGGCCGGGCAAGATTGTCGACATGCAAGGCAAGGTGCTGGGCCAGCATGAAGGCATTATCAATTTCACGATCGGCCAACGTAAAGGTTTGGGAATTGGCGGTGGCGAGCCGCTTTATGTCATCAGGCTTGATGCCGCCAAGGCCGAAGTGATCGTGGGCCCGCGCGAAGCTTTGCGGCAGGATGAGATTAAACTTACTGACGTGAACTGGTTAGGCGATAAGCCGCTCAGCGGTGAGCCACAAAAGATATATGCACGCATCCGCTCCACCCGCTTGCCAGTTGAAGCCACATTGCGCCTCGACGGGCAAGGTGCGGTTTTAGCCATGGCTGAAGGTGAATTTGGGGTTTCGCCCGGCCAAGCGGCGGTATTTTACGAGGGCCAAGGGGCAGGGCAGCGCGTGTTAGGCGGTGGCTTTATTGCCCTTTACAACCAGCGCCCACAATTTGTGCGCAGCGCCAAGATTTTGCAATCTGCTTGATTGAGACGCTGGTCATAGACTAAGGCAATGCACAAAGAAGAATACTAAGGGAGAGAAAACTGTGTTGACGAAAGAAGCGCCTCGATTGCGTGACATGCCTGCTGGTGATGTCATCAAAGCTTATCGCCGCTGGGCTCCAGTTTATGATGCAACTTTCGGTCGTTTGGTTCGCGATGGCGTGAAGCAGGCAACGACGCGGGTTAATAGCTTTTCCGGCCGTTTGTTGGAAGCAGGCGTGGGCACCGGTTTGGCGTTGCCGCATTATGGCCCACAGCTTTCTGTGACTGGTATTGATTTTTCCGCAGATATGTTGCGCCGCGCACATGCGCGTGTGTCAAAAGCCGGTAATGAAAATATCGAAAGTCTGGTGGAAATGGATGCCTGCAACATGACGTTTGCAGACTCCACCTTTGATGTTTCGGTGGCAATGTATGTACTTACCGTAGTGCCAGAGCCGCAAAAGGCCATGTGCGAACTGGCGCGTGTTACCAAACCGGGTGGCACTGTTTTGGTGGTCAACCATTTTAGTGTTGATCATGGGATGCGCGGCGCCATTGAAAAAGGCTTGGCCAAACACGCCACCAAATTAGGCTGGCGGCCGGAATTTCCGGTGGATACGGTTTTGACTTGCGACAAGCTGCGTCTTGTATCAATCAAAAGCGTGAAGCCCTTAGGCTTTTTCACCATGCTAGAGTTTCGCCGTATAGGATGATTGTGGCAGCAACGCCGTGGCCCTATAGTAAAATCTTGGGAGAATAAGCGCTATGGCGAAGCTTCAACTGAAGCCCAACTTAGAATTGGAAATTAAAAAAGGCATGGCTTGGTCTGTGCACGCCTTTACCACGTCCGGCATTGTGCTTGGCTTTTTGGCTTTGGTTGCGGTGTTAAAGAATGACGCTGTGCAAGCATTTGTGTGGTTAGGCATCGCGCTATTTGTGGACGGTGTGGACGGCACATTGGCGAGACGTGCGCGGGTAAAAGAATATACCCCCAATTTTGATGGTGGCGCGTTGGATTTGGTAATTGATTTCTTCACCTATGTGGCAGTGCCAGCGTTGATGATTTATTGGTTCAACATGGTGCCAGTGCCCTGGGGCTTTTCGAGCCAGACATGGAGTTTGATTTGTGCGGCACTCATCATGGCGGTTTCGTGCTATACATTTGCCAATTTGAATATGAAAAGCTTTGATTATTATTTTGTGGGCTTTCCCGCCATTTGGAATGTGGTGGTTTTGTATTTCTACCTGTTCAATACGGGTTGGTTGATTAACTTCATCACCATTATAGGCTTGAGCATTCTCACTTTCATTCCGGTTAAATTTGTTCATCCCCTGCGCGTGGCCCATTGGCGCAATGTCACCATCGCCATGACAGTGCTGTGGGCAGCGATGACGTTGAGTCTGGTGCTCTCTGGCTTGAAGCCGTCCACGACAGACTTAACCTATAATGTGGAATTGGCCTTGTTCGGCGTAGCATCAGCTTATTTTGCCTGGATATCGCTATGGCGCACGTTTGGGCTTGGCAGCAAAGATGATGATGAAATTACGCCTGCAACTGCGGCTTGACTTTGCCCCTCGGCCAAATCTATACCGCGCGGCATTGCATGTGACAAACATGCGTGTGGCGAGGTAGCTCAGTTGGTTAGAGCACGGGAATCATAATCCTGGGGTCGGGGGTTCAACTCCCTCTCTCGCTACCATTCTTTCCATAACGCAGTGGTGCACGCGTTCTCTTTGATCGCAATTGTGATACAGAGTAATATAAACTGTGTCCCGAAACTAAACTATCAAACACCCAGTTGATT
>DATCEN010000355.1:0-6641 GCA_036510015.1 Aestuariivirga sp. | reverse complement strand
CAATCCAGCCGTTCCCGAAGAGGTCTGGACCAAGCTGCTTTCCCTGCCTTCGCAAACTTTACCGAAGCGACAGTCCCGCCCGGTCAAACGGCTTACGGCTTTGGCACATGAACTGGCAGCCGATGACTTGCTTCCCGATGCAGGCAAAAAGGCTCATGCTGAAATGCATAAGGTGTTGGACGGCGCACAGGCTCAGTACGCGAAGGAAATTCAGAAGGCGCGCCAGTCGGTGCTTGAGGTTGAGGGCAAGTCGGTCAAGTCCGACATGCAGACCAACAAGATGACATTCGATGACTTCTTGGAAGCCGCCGACTATGTTGTCATCGAGGATGCCTATAAGCGGGCGGGCCGAATCATCAGCCCCGATCTTGCGACGACCTACAGCGAGCATTTGGCAGCGCAAGCCGAAGAGAGCGACGACGAAGAGGAAGCGCTGATTGATGCCCATACGACCCTTGCAGCACTTGGCTTGGTTCCGGCGATCAAGGATGTTCTTGAAACGCAAGCTGAGAAGCTGGCAAACGAGTGGCTGACCAAACACAAAAGCGCCATCAAAAAACTGACTGACGAACGCCAAGAAGCCTATCGTGAAATTCGGGAAATGAGCGCCCATCCATTGGACGTTGACCTTGCTCGCCCCAACACATGTATGCAGCCGACAACGGCGCGTGAAGCAAATGGAACGGAACGCGACTTGCCCCAGTTTGAGAAGCATCTTCTGTGCGACAGCGACGGCACATTTCCGGAAGATTTCAATTCGTGGGAAGGGAAAGTCGTTGAAGCGGAGCTCCAACGCGAAGGCACAATCGCTTGGTATCGCAATCCCGACCGAGCGACGCAGGAATCCTTAGGCGTGATCTACGAGGAAGGCGACGAATTGAAAATCGTCCGGCCCGACTTCATCTTCTTTTCAAAACTCACAGACGGAACCATCGTTGCAGACATTGTCGATCCGCACGGCACTCACCTTGCAGATGCGCTGCCCAAACTGAAGGGATTGGCAAAATATGCTGAGACCAATTCGGGCAGCTATCGGAGGATCGAAGCGGTAGCCAAGATCGATGAGAGATACCGAGTTCTCGATCTAAAGGACAATAGCGTCAGAGTGCAGATTTACGCAGCGACCGCAGCAAAGCCCCTCTATTCTGGCGGTGCTGCGAAAGATTATTCGATTTGAACTGTTTCCGTTCCCCATTGAAGGAAGACCAGTGTTGAATGCCAGTCCGTAAGCGCGGGAACAGTCTGGAGAAATGGGAAGTCGCCTTGATTAAGGCGATGGTCGCCAAGGGCGACTGGCCGAATGATCAAGATATTTTGGCCTACTTCACACGCCCTACACGTTCGATCAATCACAGGGCAATCGGTGAGATCAAGAAAGGGCAGAAACACGCAGCCGTTAAGTCGGCACCAGAAGATGCGCTGAGCGAGTTCCTTGTAACATGGCCTGACATCGACCCTCAAACTGGCTTGAGCATTCGCGGAGACGAACTACTTATCAAGGCGCGGGAAGCGATGATCGCAGCAGTTCATATTTTCAATGGCGCTGGTCTGACATTTCGAGCCGAGCTTTTCATAGTGACGTGCATCATCGCATGGACATATTTACTTCACGCATGGTTTCGCCGCGAAGGTATCGACTATCGATACCTCAAAGCCGACGGAACGGTTCAGCAGACCAAGCACGGCGAGGACTGCTACTGGGAATTGGGCAAATGCTTGCGACATGTGCAGTGCCCGATCCAAACCGGAGCAATAATGAACCTCGATTTCCTAATTGAATTAAGGCACGAAATCGAGCACCGTTCGACAAGCCGCATTGACGATACGGTCAGTGCCAAGTTGCAAGCCTGCTGCATAAACTTCAACGATGCTATCAAGACGTTGTTTGGCGCTCAGTACGGACTTGAGCGACGGCTTCCGATTGCGCTCCAGTTCGTCACTTTCAGTTCTGACCAACGGGCAGTATTGAAAAAGGCGAGTTCACTGCCGCCGAATATCAGCACCATGATGGAGGCTTTCCACAATGGGCTCAGCGCCGCCGAACAGGCAGACCCGCAATTCGCATATAGAGTTGCTTTCGTGCCCAAAGTTGGCAACCGCGCATCCAATGCTGACCTAGCAGTTGAATTTCTGAAGCCTGACTCTGACGAGGCTAAAGAAATCAATCGTGTTCTACTGAAGGAAATCGACAAGAAGCGCTCCACGCCGACGCAGATTGTGCAAGTGATGAACGATGAGGGGTTCCCAAAGTTCAAGATCAGCCACCACACCGAATTATGGCAGTCATTGGATGCAAAGGACGGCATGAAAAAATTTGGCTGTGCTGGTGACTACAAGGGAACGTGGGTCTGGTACGACTCTTGGGTTGCCCGCGTTCGCGCGCACTGCCAAGAGCAAAGTAAAAAATACAAATGACAAGCTCAACAAGCGCAATCGGATCGCTAAGACGCAAAGAAGAACTAGTTTGAGAATAAAAGACTTATGCTCGAAGGTGCAAGCAGTCCGCAGCGGGCTGGCATTAGTAATGAATATGTCAACCAACGGCGCACATCCTTGCTCACTCTACATGACAGCTGCCCTAAAACCCAGAATCTAACATGAACAAATTCTCCGGACATTCTCCGGACAAGGCATTTTTTGCGTTGCAACAATTGGATCTAACTCGTTGAAATTATTGGCGCACCCAACAGGATTCGAACCTGTGACCTCTGCCTTCGGAGGGCGCTTCTCGATTATGAGTCAGGAAAACGACGCTCGAATGTAGTCGGGTTTGCGGACCCCAATTCATTCTCGGCGCTATTATGCTCAGGTTTCAGCGCACTAACTTTCCTCTTGCTTCCCCCCTGCTTCCCCGGCAGAATCCGTGGTCCGAGCGAAAGAGTTCGGAATTTGCAAAGTGCCTGATTTCATTAGGGAAAACTGGTGCCGCTTAGGTGACTCGAACACCTGACCCCCGCATTACGAATGCGGTGCTCTACCAACTGAGCTAAAGCGGCTTGGCGCAGGGAATATACGGTTTTTTGGTGCCGTTCAACCCATTACTCAACGCCGGGGTCATCTGGCACATGCGGCTTCAGCGATGCGGGTGAAAGCAACGTAACGGCAGGCTGGTCTTGCGCCGCAGAAGCCGTAAAGCTCAACCGATGATGGGCCGCATGGTGCTTGGGGCTGGCCCATTCGGGGGCCACCACTTCGCCAGAAATGGGCGAGATGGGCGACCATTCAGCCAGCACCACACCCTCAGACATCCACACAGGATCATGCGGCGCGGCAAGTGCCCGCCCCAGCCAAGCTTTGCCCTTGGCGGCATCGCCGGAAGCCTCTTCAATTTCTGCCATTAAAACACAAACACCAGACATTGGATTTTCTGCCGCATCAACTGTCAAAATCTCACGTGCTGCATCCAACCGTGTAGCGCCGATCAATGCTCGCGCCAGTGCAAAGCGCCCCTCGGTTGAGGCCGGTTCTTTACCCACAAGATCACGCACCCGCTCAAATTTATCCTCGGTTGATTCCGCTGAAACATTGGCGCAGGCCGCGGCCAATTCCCGCTGTGGGAATTTGGCCCAACATTCGCGCAAGGCTTTTAAAGCCCTCTTGGGTTGGGCTTGGGTTGAATAGACCCGCGCCATCACCAAAACTGCTGGAACCAGTGCTGGGTCCATTGTGTGCGCCTGCGTGGCTAGCTTCAAAGCAGCGGCAGGGTCTTGCCCCTCTGCCGCCAAAGCCGCAGCGCAAATCAATGCAGCCTGCTTATGGTTCGCCTCCGCTTTGGGCAAATTGCCCGTTTTAGCCATTTGCTCAATCATCGTGGCAGCACCCAGCCAGTCCTTATCGTGGGTGAAGGAGATGAGCATGGCTTGTTGCGCCCACGCCAAGCGTCCATGGCGGGCCAATGCAGCCTCTGCCTGTTTGCGTGCGGCTGGCCAATCACCACGCTCACGCGCTTGTGCATAAAGGCCACGCAGACCAAGCAGAGCGGTCTCTTCATTCTGGCTCAGACCGTGAAATACACGCGTCACTTCATTTTTGTCGCCGCGCAATTGTGCGGCCTGCGCTCCCAGAAGCTTCACTAAAGGCTCATGTTTCAATGTCGCCCCAGCAATGGCCGCATGGCGGGCCGCCGAAACACTGTCGCCAGCGCCTGCTGCAATGATGCCGCGCGAGAGCGCCTGATAGGCATTCTTCTCACGGCGCGCTTTTCTGTTGCCGCGCATGACATGTGGCGCTTGCCAGATGCGTCGCAAAATCCAAATCACCAATAAGAGGCAAGCCACAAATGCCGCCAGTAACATCACACCAACAAAAACGGTAAGCTCAATATCTTGGTCTAGCCAGTGAATAACGATGCTGCCCGGCCTGTCCGCAAGCCACACCAAACCCAATGCGGCAAGAACCAAAAGCAAAAGCCGCCAGAGAAGCTTCAGCATGCTCATTCCTTGGCAAGGCCCGCACGGCTGAGAGACGCCGCAAAAGCCTCAGTGGCTTTATCCAACGCCAAGCGCCGATGCGCTTTGTCGGCCCAGGCCTTCAGGGCTGGCGGAGGAACGGAATTTGGTTGAGAAAATAAGGCGCTGGCTTGTTCAAGATCACCAGCCGCCGCAAAGGCCGAAGCCTTGGCCGCAGCAAGAGCCCAATCATCACTGGCAGGGCCCCTCACGCGAACCAATTTTGCAAACACGCCCTTGATGCTGGCCCACCAGCCAGTCTCTTCTGGCACTACCACAGGCTTAGGCAGTCCAGTGCGAATTGCGTCAAGCTCTGTGGCTAAGGCAGCGGCATTGGGCAGCCCAGCGCGTTCCATGCCCAAATCATCAAGCCCGGGTGCAGCGGGCAAAGCCCGCGCCATGGGAGCCAAGGTCTCGGCAAAACCTTGGCCTTGGGCGACTTGTGATTTCAGTGTTTTCAAATTGGCGGTGAAGTCAGGTGTTGTATTTGTGGCACTCGCAGCAGGTGCTGCAGCGATCTGCTTTTCCAGTGCCGCTAATCGCGTGGCCAAAGTCGGATCGGTATCACCACTGCCAAGTGGTCTTGACTGCAATTCGGCTGTGGCGGCCGAAAGCTTTTCCAGGTCTTGTTTGAGCCCAGCAATATCGTTGTTACTCGTCTGCATCAACGCTGCGGTATCAGCATTCTGCTTAGCACTTTTGTCGGCAGCTGATTGAACCGCCGAAAGCTTGGCTTTTAATTCCTCGGTCAGGGCCACTACGGCATCTACGCGTTTCTGGTTGTCTTTGGTCGTGGACTCAATGCTCGCCACGCGCTTAGAAAGTTCCTGCACTTGTTCTGGCGGGAAATAGCCCGATAGCCAATCACGATAAAACCAACCACCAACCACGGCGCAAATCAACGCAATGGCAATCGGCGGAACAACAGTCAGCCACAGCCTGCGCTGCGGGCGCGCCGCCTCAGGCTTTGGCTCATCAATAAGTTTAGGCTCAACATCAATGATGTCGTCTTGTTTATGTGTATCACTCATAACGCATCACCTATGCCTATTTGGCGGCAATATCAATCAGCGCCAAAAGCGAAGATTCAGTTGGTTCTTTTGCCACTCGTATCCGCCATTGTGTTGGCAAGGCGTGTGCTATCTGGTCCGAAAGGCAAAAATGTGAAAGCCTTGGAAATAAATCAAGACGCTTGAGTTCTTCAATCCATATTTTTGCGCTGCGCCTTGAATAAAGTAATACACCGTTACAACCAGCGACTTCTGCGGCACTTAACGCCAATGGAAGCGGCACGGCATCATAGGCCACAAGCTTCACTACGCTAAACCCAGCTTTTCTGAGAATGCCGGCTAAGTCGCCCGAAGTTTCTTGGCCAGAGATATAGAGAAGTTGCCCATTCTCTGGTTTCAGTGCGCGTATCACATTGGCAGCGAGACCTTCAACGTTTCCACCTTTGGCTTCGATATGCCCGAAGCCAGCGGCGGACGCCGCCGAGGCAGACTGCGGCCCAAGTGTGAAGGTGGTCAGTTTACGCGAAATGCCTAAAGGGAGATGCCGCACTGCATTGGCACTGGTTAGGCAAAGCGCCTGATAAGGCAGCTCAGGAACCACGACGTCCAAACGCGGTGTGATTTTAATCAGCGGCGAGGATATGACCTCATGTCCACGTTCACGCAACGCAGCAGATATGCTCGCACAATCTTCCTGCGGTCTGGTGATGATGAGTTTCATGCGAGTTCCATCACAACGTCAACAAACTTCCGCCAAGGCTACGAACCTCTTCGCCAGCTTCTCGGCCCAAACGCTCAGCATCAGCCACTGTGCCTTGGCGCGAGGCTTTGAAGACATGCTTGCCGTCCAGCGTCAGTGCTTCACCATTAAATGTAATGATGCCGTCTTTGACCGTGGCGTACCCGGCAATGGGCGTGCGGCAAGAACCATCAAGGGCTGCCATAAATGCGCGTTCACATGTCACCGCCACATGGCTTTGCACATGATTTATCTTGGCGACGATTTCGGCGATGTGAGAGCCCTCGGCTATTTCAATGCCTATCGCCCCTTGCGCCAAAGCGGGAAGCATATCATTCACTTCAATCAGCGCGGTGATATGCGCTTGAAGACCCAAGCGTATCAGGCCAGCCGCGGCTAAGAACGTGGCATCGGCCACGCCGGATTTCAGCTTTTGCAACCGTG
>DATCEN010000354.1:0-2473 GCA_036510015.1 Aestuariivirga sp. | reverse complement strand
GCTGAGCAGGCATTGGTTTCTGCCGATGTGAATAGTAGTAGCAACATTGTTTCAGGTGACATGCGTGTTGAAGGATCTCTCATTGGCACGAAAGCTGGCGTGTTTGCGGGCAACCAAGTGCAGGATGCTTTTGCGGTGGTGGATGCTGGCGTGCCAAACGTGAGGGTCGAATATGAAAACCGCTATGCCGGAACAACTGGCAAAAACGGCAAACTGTTGCTCACGGGGTTACAATCTTACCGGCCAGCCAAGATCAGTATTGATCCTAACACTTTGCCACTCAATTCCAATGTGACAGAAACCGACAAGCGCGTTGCGGCCCGCACCATGAGCGGTGTAGTGGTCGACTTTGGGGTGAAGAAAGACACCGGTTCAGCTCTTGTGATTATCAAAGATAAAACCGGGGCATTTGTGCAACCAGGAACTTTGGTCAGCGTGGAAGATCAGAAAGATCCATTCTCCATGGGTTACGATGGGCAGGTTTATCTCACTGGTCTTAAGTCAAAGAATGCTATTGTAGCAGATATGAAAGGCCAGCCTTGCAAAGTGAGCTTTAATTATAAAGAAGATGAAACCAAGCAAGTTATCATCGGGCCACTCACATGCGAATAAATATTATGCCTGCGCGATTGGTGTTGGTCATCATTACGACCTTTCTGTTGCAATGTGCACCCGCCAGCGCGCAGGTTTGTAATTTCACTATTTCCAATATCAACTTTGGCAATATCAACATGGGGCCGGGCGGAGCACCACCCACCAGTGGCACGCTGAGCGCCACTTGCTCTGGCAGGCCAGGCGCCACGATCACGATCTGCCCCAACATTGGCGATGGTACAGGTGGTTCCACCAGCGGTTCGCCCCGCCTGATGAAAAATGGCACGTCTTCAATTCCCTATAACTTATTGCAACCCAATGGGCAGGTATGGGGATCGTACGTCTGGCCTTATGCCCAGCGCCCGCCAGTGCTTTCCACCACGCTGAATAGGCTAGGCACCGGCACCGTCAGCCAAACCATTCAGGCACAAATATCTGGTTCAATTGCAAATGCTCCCACTGGCCTTTACATTTCAAGTTACACCACCATTCATACACTGCTCGATTATGGCTATTCCCCAGGGCAAAGCTGCAGTGTGGTTTCCACCCGCGCCACGCAGGCCAGCTTTAATGTACAGGCGCAAAATACCGCCACTTGTAATCTCTCAGCCACAGCCATGAACTTTGGCACTCTGGCTAATTTGACCACGGCACAAGCAACAACAAATCAAATCGCCATCACCTGCACAACGGGGGCTGCTTATGCTGTTGCCCTCAATAATGGAATAAATGGTGGCACCAGCCCCACTAACCGCATCATGGTGTCGTCCACCAACCAAAAGCTGAGCTATGGCATATACAAAGATGCGGCCCATGTTCAAGCATGGGGAGCAACCAGCGGCGCAAATACGCTAACTGGCACAGGCACAGGTGTAGCACAAAATCTAACGGCCTATGCGTTGCTTCCGGCCCAAGGTAATCCGAGTGCTGGCACTTATTCTGATACTGTAGTTGTCACCATCAACTATTGATGAGTTTTAAAGTGCAGATTCATCAAGCACGAAGATCTGCTCACTGCCCTGAATAATAACAACCTGCAAAGCGGCTACCTGTGACAGGTGGTGCGCCACATAAAATTGCAACATATGAGCCGCGTCCACGTCACCGGCTTTTGTCTGCCGCGCCAATGCATATGCCCCAGATACTAAACCCAACTGATGCAAGAATGAAACACCAGCGCCGTAAGCCAAACGTAAATCACGCGCCGCCGCTCGGATGATCCATTCGGAAGTTTTTCGTAATATATCACGCGCTGTTTTGAGTTCTACACTATCATTTTCACTGGCCAGTTGAGCTAGATATTCATTCAACGCATGGCCTTTATCGCGCAACACTTTGCGGCCGATCAAATCATTGGCCTGAATGGCGGTGGTGCCTTCATAAATGGGAAGAATACGCACATCGCGGAAAACTTGGGCAATGCCAGTTTCTTCCACATAGCCCATGCCGCCGTGAACTTGCACAGCATCTGACACAACCTGATTGGCAACTTCCGTGCACCAGCCTTTTGCAACGGGCGTGAGAAGCTCAACTTTGCGAAGCGCTTTTTCGTCTCCATTGGCCCGCACCAAATCTCTTGCAGCCGCCACTTCATAAAGCAACCCGCGCATGGCACAAACCCGTGCCTTCATTGAAATCAACAAACGCCTGACATCAGGATGATGGATGATGTTGGCTTTGTCTTGACCCACAAAACCGACCGGTCTTCCTTGTACGCGTTCGCGCGCAAAATTCACCGCCTGTTGCGTGGCGCGCGAGGCAAGTGCCATCCCCTGCAAACCCACATCAAGGCGCGCATGGTTCATCATCGCAAACATGTATTCCAATCCACGATGAGGCTCACCCACCAACTCAGCAATTGCGCCACCTTTGTCGCCAA
>DATCEN010000353.1:0-4051 GCA_036510015.1 Aestuariivirga sp. | reverse complement strand
AATAAGCTCCGTGCACTGAAGAAACTATATCGCGGGTTGGAACATGAAGATGAAATGGTGGATTATCTCCCCCATTGCACTTTCAACTTAAACGCTCGCGCTGCTTCGATTGATACACCGCTGCATGCTTTTGTGCCAAAGCCTTATGTTGACCACATGCATCCAGATGCCTGCATTGCTATTGCCGCAGCCAAAGATTCAAAGGCCCTCACGCAGAAAATTTTTGGTGATGAGATTGGCTGGCTGCCTTGGAAGCGCCCGGGTTTTGAGCTTGGCTTGTGGCTTGAGAGATTCTGCCTCGAAAACCCCAAGGCCAAGGGTGCGATTTTAGAAAGTCATGGGCTTTTCACTTGGGGGGATACGCCGCAAGAATGTTATGAAACAACATTGGCCACCATCAATAAAGCCGATGCTTGGCTCATTGCCCAAACCAAAGGCAAAGAGGCATTTGGTGGTGCAGCTACGAAGTCGCTCGCTGAGAATGAACGCAGCGCTAGGGCCGCCGCCATCATGCCACGCATTCGTGGCTTGATTTCGGGTGAACATCACATGGTTGGCCAGTTTGATGATAGTGCGGCCGTATTGGAATTTGTGAATTCCAAAAACCTGAGGCCACTCGCAGCACTTGGCACATCCTGTCCCGATCATTTTCTGCGCACCAAGATTTGCCCATTGGTGGTGGAAGATGAAGCAAAATTGCCTGATGAAGTGCAGGCTTACCGCAAAAATTACGAAGCCTATTACAACGCTTGCAAGCGCGCCAATTCGCCGGCCATGCGTGATGCCAATCCAGTGGTCTTCCTCATTCCACAGGTGGGCATGATTACCTTTGCCAAGGATAAGGCCACGGCGCGGATATCTAGCGAATTCTATGTAAATGCCATCAACGTTATGCGTGGCGCATCGGGTGTTTCGACTTATGTGGGCCTGCCACAGCAAGAAGCATTTGATATTGAATACTGGCTGCTCGAAGAAGCGAAATTGCAGCGCATGCCGAAACCAAAATCGCTTGCTGGTCGCATAGCTTTGGTGACGGGTGGTGCTGGTGGCATTGGCAAGGCCACAGCGGCACGCATGTTGCGTGAAGGTGCTTGCGTTGTGTTGGCGGATTTTGACAAGACCGCGTTGGAAACTACTAAGGATGAACTTGCGACTGCCTTTGGCAACGATTTTGTGAGCACCACGCTGATTGACGTGACCAAGGAAGAGCAAGTGATTGCAGGATTTAATGCTGCAGCGCTACAATTCGGTGGCTTAGACATTCTGGTTTCAAACGCAGGCATTGCCTCATCCGCACCCATCGCCGAAACCACACTAGCGCTTTGGAATAAGAATATGGACATTCTTTCCACTGGGTATTTCCTGGTCTCTCGTGAGGCGTTTAAATTGTTCCACGCACAAAACATGGGTGGCAACGTCGTTTTCGTGGCGTCCAAAAATGGCCTTGCTGCTTCGCCTAATGCATCAGCTTATTGCACCGCCAAGGCGGCTGAGATTCATCTGGCGCGTTGCTTGGCGCTGGAAGGTGCTGAAAAACAAATCCGTGTGAATGTGGTGAACCCAGATGCGGTTTTGCGCGGTTCTAAAATCTGGCAAGGTGAGTGGCTGGAACAACGCGCCAGTACCTATCAGACGGATAAAACCGGACTTGAAGAAATGTATCGTCAGCGCTCTATGTTAAAACGTTCAGTGTTTCCTGAAGATATTGCCGAGGCGATTTATTTCTTTGCATCAGAACTTTCGGCCAAATCCACGGGCAACATCATCAATGTGGATGCAGGCAATGCCCAAAGCTTTACAAGGTAACATGGTATGACTGAGAAAATGATTGCCGTTGCTATGGTTGATGAATCCAACCACGCCAGCGCCGCCACGCTAAAAAAACAATATGACTTTCTGGGAGAGGATTTAGCACGCCGCGATATTAAAATTGATGACGTGTTAAAAAAAGTATCTGCCTTCGGTGTTGCCGTGCCGAGCTGGGGCGTGGGCACGGGCGGCACGCGCTTTGCGCGCTTTCCCGGCGGCGGTGAGCCGCGCGATGTGTTCGACAAGATCGAAGATTGTGCCGTTATTCAACAACTCACACAGGCCACGCCAACAGTTTCGCTGCACATTCCTTGGGATAAGGCCGATCCAAAACGTTTGAAGCAATCAGCGTCGCGCTTTGGTCTTGGCTTTGATGCGATGAATTCCAATACCTTCTCGGATCAGAAAGCCCAGAAACATTCATACAAGTTCGGCTCACTGACCCACTCAGATAAAGCGACCCGTAAACAAGCGGTGGATCATAACATTGAATGTATCGAAATTGGCAAAGAGCTCGGTTCCAAAGCCTTAACCGTGTGGATAGGTGATGGTTCCAACTTTCCTGGCCAGCAAAACTTTGCCGATGCTTTCACCCGCTATCTGGATGCGATGAAGGAAATCTATGCTGAGTTGCCTGACGACTGGCGTCTGTTCAGTGAACACAAAATGTATGAGCCGGCCTTCTATTCTACAGTGGTGCAAGATTGGGGCACCAATTACATGATCGCCAAAGAACTTGGCGAGAAAGCTTTCTGCTTGGTTGATCTTGGCCATCATGCACCCAATGTGAATATTGAGATGATCGTCTCGCGACTTGCTCAATTTGGCAAATTAGGTGGCTTTCATTTCAACGATTCAAAATATGGTGATGATGATTTGGATGCGGGCTCAATTGATCCTTACCGGCTGTTCCTTGTATTCAATGAGCTGGTTGATGCCGAGAATAAATTGAAGAATTTTCATCCAACCCACATGCTTGACCAAAGCCATAATGTAACCGACCCCATCGAAAGCTTGATGCTCTCGGCAATCGAGGTGCAACGCGCTTATGCACAAGCCCTGTTGGTAGACCGCAAAGCCTTGTTGCATTTCCAAGAAAGCAATGATGCTTTAATGGCCACGCAATGTTTGAAGGCTGCCTTCCGCACCGATGTTGAACCCATCCTAGCAATGGCACGGTTGAACCAAGGTGGCGCCATTGATACCATCGCAGCTTACCGCGCTTCAGGATATCGCGCTAAAGTTGCCAAGGAACGACCCGCTTCCGCCGCAGGTGGTGGGGGGATCGTTTAGGCTTTCTCCTGCTTGCGCCATGTAAACGAACTGAGCAATGCGAGTTCGGTCTTTGTATCCGAAAGCAAAACGAAAATCTGGATGACAGATAACAAATTTACTCAGTTAAAATCTTAATAGTGCTTCAGGCCCTCTGGCTTGTTGTTGAGAATTTGTTCAATCTCAACTTTCAAACCGTCGGTCATCAATTTGCGGCTGTCCAGCGCAGCAAGATTATCAACCAACTGGCTCTGTCGCGACGCACCTAGGATAACCGTTGAAACAAGTGGGTTAGACAGGCACCAAAGCAGCGCCATGTGATGGATGGGTAGGCCAGATTTATTGGCAAGTGCCGCAAGTTTTTCGACCTTAGCCAGTTTATCTCGGCCTTGCGCACTTTGCCATTCTGCTTTCAGCCATTCATAGCCAGGAAGATTGAAGCGGCTATCGTCGGGGATGCCTTTATTATATTTTCCGGTGAGAATGCCTGAAGCCAGTGGTGACCAAATCGTCGTGCCAATACCGACCAGATTATAAACCGGCAGATAGTCTCCTTCGACCTTATTACGCTCAAAGAAATTATACTGGGGTTGCTCCATGGTTGGTGGCGTAATTTTCAAATCCTTAGCGACTGACCAAGCCTCGGTAATTTGTTGCCCAGACCATTCCGACGTTCCCCAATAAAGCACTTTGCCCTGTTGTATGAGGTCATGCATCGCGCGAACCGTTTCCTCAATCGGTGTATCGACATCTGGGCGATGACAGAAATAGAGGTCGAGGTAATCAACCTGCAACCTCTTCAGTGCGGCATGACACGCATCAAATATATGCTTGCGACTAAGACCGCGTTGATTTGGTTTACTGCCACCAAAGAAAACCTTGCTGGAGATTACAAATGAATCCCTGCTCCAGCCGAGCTTCTTCAACGCTTTGCCCATCAGGACTTCGGAATTTCCTGCCTCATAACCTT
>DATCEN010000352.1:0-2380 GCA_036510015.1 Aestuariivirga sp. | reverse complement strand
TTGTTGCGAACCAGCACCCAATGTGCGGTAACGCTGTTCATCCTGTGCATAGCGTCCGGTGCGAAAACGACCATAACTTTTCAGCAAATAATCGGGTAACGCCATGGGCACCTCAACTTGTCTAAACCAGCTAGTCAGGATATGGCTGCAGACATGAGCAAAATCCAGTCCTTTTTTCCCACGCTGATTTACCGTGCTGACGCCGCTGCCAAGGCACGTTTAAACGCCGCATTAGAACAGGCCTGCCTCATGTTGGCGCAGGATGACTTAGTTGGCATTAAGTGGTGCGAAAAACACGGCTATCAAGGCTATACATCCTTTGCCTCCATCAATGATTTAGCAGCACAAATTCCGGCCTTCAAAGCTTTGGAGAAGATTCTTGATCGCCATGCCGCCAAATTCTCCAAAGCGCTGCATTGGGATATTCGCGGCGGCAAGCCTGTGTGTGATTCAATGTGGGTGAATGTGTTGCCTGAAGGTGGCTCACACACATCTCATATCCACACCAACTCGGTGATCAGCGGAACTTATTACGTCTGTGTGCCACAAGGGGCAGGGCCGATTGTTTATGAAGACCCGCGCCACGCCATGATGATGGCGGCACCACCGAAGAAACAAAATGCTCCACGTGAACACAAAAGCCAAGTTTCTGAAACACCGAAAGTTGGCTCGCTTCTGTTGTGGGAAAGTTGGTTGCGCCATGAAGTGCCGGTGAACCGTGCTGAAGGCTTGCGCATTTCGATCAGCTTTAATTATGTGATTGGGGCGAAGTGAGGCTTCACCCAAACATGGCTTCGCCAATCTGCTCGACAATCAACATCCCCTTGATCACCGCATACTCTATGGCTTCTTCCACTGAATTATACTGATCAGCGCGCACAAATTTGTGAACGCGGCCCTCCTTAGAAATCTCACCAGCAAGCTGCCAGCCGCCCGAAGCCTTAAAAGGCTTAGCCACAATCACATAGCCTTTGTGCTCAACTTGCTTTGTCGCAGGCTCAGCTGCCTTTGCCCCACCGAATAGACGCGATAGAATTCCCATTATTCGCTCCTTCAAGCCGCTTTGCCCACATCACAGGCCGTGGTGCAGGAACCAGCGTCGCTAGTTTCAATTTGTAGTGTAGCATGGCCGATGTTGAAATGGTCATGTAGTTCATCACAAACCGCATTTAAAAACCCATCGCCCGGGTGCCCCTTGGGCATTACCAAATGCGCACTCAGTGCCACTTCGGTGGTTGAAAGAGACCAGATGTGCAGATCGTGCACGCTGGTAACGCCTTTCATGCCGACAAGAAACTGGCGCACCTCGTCAGTTTTGAGATGTGACGGTGTTGCATTAAGCGACATGGCCAGTGCCTCGCGCAATAAGCTCCAGCTGCTCCAAATAATGACACCCACCACCAATATGCTTGTGGCTGGGTCAATCCATGTCCACCCTGTTTCTATAATGAGCAGACCTGCCACCACCACGCCTGCCGCAACCACAGCATCAGCAAGCATGTGCAGATAAGCGGCGCGCAAGTTAAGATCCGATTTGCGCCCACGCATGAACAATAAGGCAGTGGCACCGTTGGTGAAAATACCTATGCCAGCAACCACCATCACCCAAATGCCGGGCACTTCAACCGGATGCCAAAAACGTTGTAATGCTTCCCAGCCTATGGCGCCGACGGCAATCCACAGTAAAGCCCCATTGAACAATGCAGCCAATATGGTGCTGCCCTGCATGCCATAGGTATAGCGCGCTGTGGGTGCGCGGCTCGCTAATCTAATCGCAAGCCACGCGGCAAGTAGGCCTAGCACATCGAATAGATTGTGTCCTGCATCTGCAAGAAGTGCTACTGAGTTAATGAGAAAACCATAAATGGTTTCGCCAACCACAAATCCACCATTCAACAAAATGCCAATTGCAAAAGCCAAGCCAAATGTTGCTGGAGCATGGCTATGGCCATGATTGTTATGATGATCGTGATGATGCTCATGCAAATGCGGCCCACCATGGCCAGGCGCTACGTGGTTCACAATCTCAAATTTTGAAATTTCTCTCATGCTGCATTATGCCATAAGGCCTAGCACTGGGGCAAATGCTCTTGACGTTGACGCCAACAAAGGCCTTTATCTGCGCATGATCGCAATTAACCTCGTTACCATTCTTTGTCTCTTTGTCGCCGCCCTTCACTTCTATTTCCTCTATCTGGAAATGTTCGTATGGGAAGCGCCGCGCACCCGTGCCGCCTTTGGCACAACGGTGGAATTTGCTGCGGCCAGCAAAGTGCTGGCGGCCAACCAAGGCCTTTATAATGGCTTTCTGGCGGCTGGCATCGTCTTCGCGCTCTATATTGGCGACAGATCAGCCCTGATCTTCTGGCTCGCCTGCGTG
>DATCEN010000351.1:0-2464 GCA_036510015.1 Aestuariivirga sp. | reverse complement strand
CAAGGAATGTGGTTCCACCCTATTCTGGAAAACCAATGGAAGTTCTGTCACATCCGTCTGTCCGGGTAGTATAGACGGCAAAACTGGCCTGAAGCTGGGCGGACATATCTTCACAGCCGATGCCGGTGACTATTATGTAATTTCCGGAGGGGAATACCGCAAATAGCACTCCTAATTCATTTGTGGGCTGGGGGCGGCGCGGCTAGCGTAAGATTATGAAATCTTCGATTCCTGATCTGCGTGGTCTGCCCATATGATCCCCAATCTGGCGGGCCAGGACCAACGTATTAGCCTTCCCGCTCTGCCACGTTGGCTAGGTTTTATTGCGCTATGCCTTGGCATGGCCATGGCCATTCTTGATATTCAGGTGGTTGTCACTTCTCTGCCGGTGATTGAAAAGGCCTTGGATATAGGTGCCGATCAGATGAGTTGGGTGCAAACCTTATATCTGATTGCAGAGGTGATCGCCATTCCGCTCACCGGCATGTTGTTGCGCGTGTTCACTTTGCGGCGCTTGTTTGTTTTTGGCTTATTGGCTTTTACTTTGGCCTCTATCGACTGTGCCAATTCCAGCGGCTTTGCGGAATTGCTGGTGGGCCGCGTCGCACAAGGTTTTGCCGGCGGTATTTTAATCCCCCTTGTTTTCACCTCCATCTTTCTATTGTTCCCACCGGGAATTCAGCAATCACTGGCAATCACCGTTGCAGGTTTTCTTGCTGTTTTAGCCCCAACAGTGGGGCCGCTGATTGGTGGATGGTTGACCGATCATTATTCATGGCACTCGCTGTTTTACGTTAACGTTGTGCCGGGTATTTTCGGGCTTTGCTTTGCGCTTTACGCGCTGCCCAAGCAAGCCATGCATATGGAAGAGCTCAAACGGCTCGACTATTTTTCACTTTTGCTTTTGGCGGTGGGGCTGTCTGGCTTGCTGATCGGGCTAAAATATGCGCCGCGCTCTGGCTGGCTTGACCCATATGTGCTGGCCTGCTTCGGGCTGGCTTGGGGCAGTCTTTATTGGCTTTGGAAGCGCCCTAACCCGGTGATCATGTTCCATCTGTTGGAAGATCGCTCTTTGCTGTTTGGCTGTATGCTCAGCTTCCTCACTGGCTTTGTGCTTTATGCCAATATCTATTTGATCCCGGTGTTCATGTCTTTCGTGCGCGGGCATACGCCGCTCGAAATCGGCTTGACCACTATAGTGATGGGCCTTTCACAATTGGTCACTGCGCCTTTTGCAGTGCAGATTGATCGGCGTGTAAATGCAAGAACGCTGGCGGCCATTGGCTTTACGGCCTTTGCGATTGGGCTGTTTATGAATGCCCATCTCACTGTGCTTTCTGATTCTGATGCTTATTTCTGGCCGCAATTGGTGCGCGGTGTGGCTTCAGCCTTTATCGTTTTGCCGCCCATCCGTTTTGCTTTGGCCTTGATGCCGGTGGACAAGGTGGGCGATGCCTCAGGCCTGTTCAATGTGGCGCGCAATATCGGCGGAGCTATTGGCATTGCGGTGGTGGATACAATGATGTGGCAGCGATCTCCCATTTATGCCGATCAAATTCACGACTGGTTGAAAAATGCGCCCAATTTGGCTGCAGCAGCACTTGGCATGACGCCTGATGACTTGCCTGCTCCGGATGATGCGATGGGCCTGATGGGCATTATGGAAGATATTGGCCATGCGGCCCTTACTGGTGCATTGAATGAGTGTTGGATTCTGCTGGGCGTGGTTTCTTTGCTGGCGCTGCCTGTGCTTTGGGGGCTGGGGCCGGTTAAAAGCGCCTTGCCGGTCAAAAAACTGGCTGCAGCAAGAGATAAAGAAGCCTAATGCGCCAAATATCTTTTTTTGAATTGCGGCCCCGAGGCCTTGACAGGAGTCAAGGCTGAATATGGCTTCCTCAACAAAGAGAATTTGGCGTTGGATTTATTTGCTGAGAGTTCTTGAGCTTGCACCCAGAATCGGGTGAGTATCACCCTCGTCAACAGCTGGTTATCGGCTGGAGACACAATATCTGGTGTTAACCACTCGTTAACACACTAGGTATTGACGTTAAGGGCTTGCTGCGTTACGTTCCATTTCCAAGGTTGCGTGGTGGTTTTGCGAGGGCGTTGGTCTTGTAAAACCAAAATCTGTGGGACAACAGTCATCACGCGTCTTGGGGGCGTAATTTCGCCAAACAGAGTTTTTAGAACCGAACACGGAGACATTTCTGTGCGCGTTTTGGCGCGTGCGGATGAGGGATATAGAGGGCATTATGCGGATTGATCGTCATTATACAAAAGCTGGACAAGATGCTTATACGGGATTGGATTTCCGCATTGGCGTGAGCGAAATTAAGAACCCTGATGGTTCGATCGTGTTCCGCTTGGCTGACATTGAAGTGCCCTCATCATGGAGCCAAGTGGCCACAGATATTTTGGCACAGAAGTATTTCCGCAAAGCCGGTGTACCCAAAGCGCTGAAGCG
>DATCEN010000350.1:0-2250 GCA_036510015.1 Aestuariivirga sp. | reverse complement strand
ACTTGGGCGCTGTCGGCAACCTCTTGCATTTCCGATATCACACCATTGCAATGCAGAAGCATGTCACAGCCTGCGTCATACGCCAAGTCGGCTTTCTCTTTATAGCTGCCCTTCAGCGCCTTCATCGAGAGATCATCAGTTATCAGCAGGCCATTAAAGCCAATCACGCGGCGGATTACATTACGCACCACCCTGCGCGATAAAGTGGCAGGCTGATCAGGGTCAATTGCGGAATAGACCACATGTGCTGTCATAGCCATCGGGCAATCTGCAAAGCCCGTGAAGGGCACAAAATCGTGGCTTTCAAGTTCGAGGCGAGATGTGTCAACCACCGGAAGATCAAGATGGCTATCAACCATAGCGCGGCCGTGTCCGGGGATGTGTTTCATGACGGGTAAAATTCCGCCATCAATTAGACCTGCCACATGACTGCGCGCCAGTACCAAAATGCGCTCCGGCCTTGTATCATATGCGCGGTTGCCGATCACATCATGTGCGCCCAATTGCGGCGCATCAAGCACCGGCAGGCAACTCGCCGTCACATCTAAATCAAAGAGTTCTTCGGCCATGAGACGGCCAACACTGCGCGCTGACCGCAAGGCCAAGCCCGGGTTAATGGCATAGAGTTTTCCGAAAGCACGGGCGTTGGGATAGGTGCGCCAATGTGGTGGGCCAATGCGCTGGACGCGGCCACCTTCTTGGTCAATGAAAACCGGAGCGTCATTGCGCCCTACTGCACGTCGGAAACTGGCCACCAGTTCACGCACTTGCTTGTGCGTTTCACAATTACGCTTGAATAAGATTAACCCCCAAGGGTGTTGGCGTTCAAAGAATGCCAATTCTTCAGTGCTTAAACTAAGGCCAGCGCAACCTGATATGAATGCGCGTATCTTCAATTCACTCTTGCCCCCGCAATATGTTACTAGAGATTGTGCTTACAGCATCATTGATGCACCAAGCAATCTCTTTCTCCAGCTGCAATCAGGGTAGAGCACACGTTCTGGGCTACATCGTTGGTCGCCATGGGTCCCAAATTTAATCTGTAACGCGTGGTGCCTGCCACTTGGGCGGGCTCAATGATAGGGGCGTAGCGCGTGATAATGGCGCCATGTTTGGAGGCTAAACGTTGATATTCTGCGTTGGCCTCAGCTTGGGATGCAAATGACGCCAGTTGGACTTGAAAACGACCATCTCCGGCAGAAGCGGGTGCGGATGCGATGGCTTGCCTCACTGGATTTGCAGGTGCTGCCGCAGGTGCGTCGCCATAAAGGCCACCACCATTATCTGTGGATGCTGGTACTGTGAGGGCGGTCTGCTGGGTGGCTTTCGGAGCGGTGCTGCGGGCCATCGAGGCCACAGGCTTACTCGGAGGCACCAATAATACTGGCTCGGCACTCTGCGCCTTAGCAACCTTTGGCACGGCGGCTTTTTTCGCTACCACTTTTGGTTCGGCCGTCGCCGGGGCGTCAGCCGCAGCAGGTGCGGCGGAAGTGTCCACAACTGCTGCTGCAGGAGGTGCATAGGTTCCAGACGGCATTGGTAGATCACCTAATGACGCAGCATTGGTCGATGTCGTTGGTGCTGGTGCTGGTGAAGATGAATTTGCCGCCGAACTTTGTTCGGCGGCGGGATTTATCATTGCGACGTCGGCTTTGCCATCTCCACTGATGGCCCCTTGTTGGCCATTCGGCGCTGGGGGCGGAGGTAGAGGCAAAGGCACTGCGCCCCCGTTGTTGGAAGCCGCTGGAGGGGGCACTGCGCCACCCTGAAGATCAGGTGCCTGCTCGCTGGACTTGAGCGGGCCACCTGGAACTTCGTGGTCACCTTCGATGCGGTCATAAATTAATTTCTTTCCTGCTTGGTCCGCAGGTGCAGTGCCGGCCGCGGGGTCGGCGGCAACCTTAGGCGAAGTGGTGGGCGCTTCAACTGCTGGAGGATTTTGGCCGGCGGCCAACTTAGAACTTTTATTGAGTTGCAGATAATACCAGCCACCAAATGCAACCAACAAGGCCAGGATCACTGCCGTCAAAATCCATCCTAAGGCTCGTGGGCGATCTTGATCATAGCCATCGGATAATTCATCCTGATAAGCTTGACGGTAATCATTAGCAGTCGCACGGCGCTGGCCGCGTTGGGCAGGGCCTGCTTGTTCAAACACATCATCCCTATGAATGGGGCCAAGGCGTGGCTCACCCGAAACATTTTGGGGCATTGGCATTTGCGGCATGCGCGGTTGCCCACTGCTGGGTT
>DATCEN010000349.1:0-2017 GCA_036510015.1 Aestuariivirga sp. | reverse complement strand
CACAAAGGAACAATGGGTGACAAGGCCAAGGCCATCGCTGAATACAACGCCCATATCGAAGACGTTAAGAAAACCGTGCCGAAAGATCGGCTTTTGATTTTCACGGTGACCGAAGGTTGGAAGCCATTATGTAAATTTCTTAAGGTGAAAGTTCCCACAACACCGTTCCCGAATGTGAATGATCGCGCCGATGTAAAGAAGATCATCGCTGAAATTACCAAGGGCGCTTATGTCATGCTGGGTGGGGCGGCGGTTGTCGCGGCTTTGATCATTGCCGCAGCGGTTTACTTTTTGTAGTGCGGCCGAATTATTTGGGCCATCGTAATTTTGGTTATGCGAAAACAAAAACGCACAGGCTTTTAGCCTGTGCGTTCAACTGGTGAATTTCGTGCGTTACTTCTTCATGCTGCGCAGCGCGTAATAAGCGCCGCCGCCAATGGCCACACCGAAGAACCAGCCATAGACACCCCACCAAGAAGGCAAGATGCTGGTAAAGTTTGGCAGGATGGTGGAGAACAATGCACCAATTATGAGTGCGATAAATGCATTCACATGCCAACCATTGTTGAATTTGAATTCACCATTCTCTTGATATAGCGCATTCACATCCACCTTGCCGTTACGGATCAAATAATAATCAACCATCATGATCCCGAAGATTGGGCCCATGACGGATCCGATGAGGTTAACAAAGTGAGCAGCGCCGCCGTTCCATGGTGCAAATGGATAAAGCACCAACGCAATGCCAGCAGCGATGTAACCACCTTTTTTGAAGTCAATTTGGCGCGGGAACACGTTTGAGAAATCAAATGCTGGCGAAACGAAATTCGCCACCACGTTGATGCCCAAAGTTGCCACAGCAAAGGTGATGGCAGCCAGAGCCGCCAAGAACCAGTTATCAAACTTCGCTGAAATCTGGTCAGGGTGCAGCAACAACTCGCCATAAACGGTATAGGCCGCTGTAGTGGTGATGCCTGCAACCAAGCTGAACAACACAAGGTTGATCGGAAGGCCCCAAAGATTGCCCTTGCGCACTGTTGCTTCATCAGGCGCATAACGCGAGAAATCGCAGAAGTTCAAATAGAGCGCTGCAAAATAAGTTACCCAAGTGGCCGCCACTGCAGCAAGCGCGGCAAAGGAACCAGGCGCACCGGGAATGCCAGCATCGGCCGTGGCAGCTGCTAGTTTGTCAGCAGGAATGTCGCTGCCGAATGAGATAGTGCCCGATTTGGCGACGAGAACTACAGCAAGCAGCAGCATCATAACCCACACCGCAGGCCCGGCCCAATCCTGAAACTTACGCACCGTTTCCATGCCGTTTTGGATGATGAGGAGTTGCAAGGCCCAGACGATCACATAGCAAATCACTTCAAGTGTTGAGTGGCCCAGCATGTGGCTGTTGGTTTGGAAATCCATCATGCCCTGATTTCTGGTCAACAGCGCAACGATGGCACCTGCAGCCGCAGAAGTCTGTGCACCATACCAAAAACAGGCAACGATGGCACGCACCAGCGCAGGAATGTTAGCACCGAATGTGCCGAAGGATGCGCGTGCCAAAACCGGATAAGGCACGCCCGTTCTTGCACCAGCAATGCCCACCATGTTCATCAGCGCATAAACGATGACCGAGCCTAAACCGATAGCGATAACGAAGTTAAAAAAATTGCCGCATAGAAGAAAAAGGCTGGCGGCTAGGAAGTATCCGTAAAGGCTGTGAACGTCTGATGTCCAGACGTTGAAAATAGAAAAAGCACCCCAGTTTCGATTGGCTGCAGGCGCCAGATCCTCGTTATGTAACGAGGGTGACGGATTTATCAGTGTCATTTAAAGTCCCCTTTTTGCGTTTCCAAGTTGACTGCTTTCTTTTTGTGAGCGGTTCAACACTGCCTAACTTTAAGGCAGAACATTCGAATCGGCAATTGGCTTCTGGTTGCTGACAGCAGCTGTCAGCACCGCCCTTTTTAATGACACAACGAGCGCCTATATCTGCGCCATGGGACATTCACGACAAGATGGC
>DATCEN010000348.1:0-2871 GCA_036510015.1 Aestuariivirga sp. | reverse complement strand
CTTGGAATAGGCCAGCCGAAATCCTGTTCTGCGGATTTAAAATTGGTGACGAACTATACGGCAACCTGCTGCGCCGGTTGTTTCTGGATCCGCAATGGCGCTCACTTTTCACTAATTGGGATGTCGTGGCTCGCTCCGCAGTCGCTCAGTTCCGAGCTGCCGCAGCTCGTTTCAGCACAGACAACAAAATCAGCCATCTCATTGAAAATCTCAGGATCGCATCGAGCGAGTTCGGCAAATTCTGGGAGGCGGGACAGGTGGAAGCATCCCCCGTATGGTCGAAAAACTTTCGCCATCCAGATCACGGTGAAAAGCGCTATCTGTATACATCAATGAGTCCGGCCAGCCTTCCCGGACACATAACAATTTCGATTTACTTCGAACAGCCTTAACGCGCCGCCGCAATTAAGCATTGCAGCTTTTCGTATCTGATGGCAGCAAGGAGCCATGACGATTGAAACCATTCAGTTAAAGGCAGCATTGCGCGCGCGTGCCGTTAATCACCGCACTGGTCTGCATGAAAAGCTAGCTGAGATGGCTGCCCTGCGCCTGCTCAGCCACCCTTTTCCGGTCAAACCTCACCCGGGTTTTTCTTGCGTGTCAGCTTTTCATCCTTACGGCAACGAGATCGATACACGCCAGCTTTTGGGCAAGCTGGCAGGCGAAGGCTGGACAACCTGTTTGCCAGTGGTGGTCGCCAAGCGCCAGCCACTGATTTTTCGTCGTTGGCTGCCCGGAGAGCCAATGGAAATTGGTGTGCTAAAAATTTCTGTGCCTCTGGTGAGCGCGCCGGAAGTTGAGCCAGATGTTTTACTCGTGCCCTTGCTCGCCTTTGATAAGGCGGGTTATCGACTTGGCTATGGTGGTGGCTTTTATGATGCGACTTTGGCGAAGCTTCGCGCCAAGAAACCCATCATTGCCATCGGTGTTGCCTATGCTGGCCAAGAGGTGGCAGATGTGCCGCATGAGGCGCATGATATGAAATTGGATTATGTAATGACCGAAAAAGGAATTGTGAAATGCGTTTGATGTTTCTGGGCGATGTTGTTGGCCGCTCAGGCCGCGATGCCATTTACGCACAGCTTCCGATGTTGCGCGAAAAATTGAAGCCTGATCTCGTTGTGGTAAACGGCGAAAACGCAGCCCATGGTTTTGGCATAACCGAAGAAATTTATCTGAAACTGCGCGAAGCAGGCGCTGATGTGATAACGCTGGGCAATCATTCTTTCGATCAACGCGAAGCCCTCATCTTCATTGAACGCGAAACCCGCATGATCCGCCCGCTGAACTGGCCAATGGGTTGCCCGGGCCGCGGCACAGCTTTGGTGGAAACTGCTAAAGGCCAGCGCGTGTTGGTCATCAATGCCATGGGCCGCGTGATGATTGAGCCACAACTCAATGATCCGTTCCCTGCTATTGACCATGAAATCGAAGCCTGCAAACTGGGCCGTGATTGTGATGCGATCCTGATCGACATGCACGCCGAAGCCACATCAGAAAAGATGGCCATGGGACATTTCGTTGATAGCCGCGCTTCGCTGGTTGTCGGCACGCATACGCACACGCCCACAGCTGATCATCATATCCTAAACGGCGGTACGGCTTATATGAGCGATGCTGGCATGTGCGGCGATTTTGACAGTGTGATCGGCATGGACAAAGCCGAACCGTTGCAACGTTTTTTACGCAAGCTGCCGATTGAACGCATGAGGCCCGCCGAAGGCGAGGCCACCATCTGCGGCGTGGTTGTTGATACCGATGATAAGACCGGATTGGCCACGCGCATTGAGCCGATTAGGCTTGGCGGTAAATTAAGCCAGACGGATTTGAGCAACTTGTAAATTGCACCACGCAATTCTGGCTTAGTGATCATGCCACTGGCATAAAATCTTCCGCCTCACCGTCTTCAATCACTGTCCTAATTTCTTGAAAGGTTTTCGCGGCTTGCCAATTCTGTGTTGAATAACCAAAACAAATGCGCACATGATTGGCAGCAAGGTTTTTGGCCGAAAGATCAAAAGCAGTTCCGGGTGTTATGGCAATATGGCGCTGGCGTAACATTAACGTCAAACGTTTGCCCGACATGCCCTCCGGCAATTGCAACCAAGCAAATGGGGCGCTCATTTCACAGTTCACATGAAACCCTTTGAATACCTGCAAAAAATCCGCACGGCGTTGCGCCAGAACGTGTTGAGCGCGTGATAGAAATTCATCCGCCTCGCCTGAGTTGATCCAATAACGCGCCAATTCGCCCATCATACCAACACTTCGCGGGCTCAAACTTCTGAGGTGACGGTGCAAAATATTTTCCTGGCCTTGCGGTGTTACCACAAAGCCAATCCGTAATCCTGGCGCTATGGTTTTGGAAAGACTGGTCACATGCACAACGCGTTCTGGTGCTAGTGTGTAGAAAGTGGCTGGTTGCGCGCGTGGATTTAACAGCCTGAAAATGTCATCTTCAATAATTGTCACATCATATTTGCGCGCGATGGCCACAATCGCATCGCGCCTTTCGCGCCCCATACTATGCGTTGTCGGATTTTGTATGGACGGAACCACATAAAGCAATCGAGACAACCCAGCCTTTGCTGCTCTCTCAAATTCTTCTGGCAACAAACCATCGCTGTCCATGCCCAGGCACAAAGGCTCTACATGTGCTGTCTCAAAGGTCGAACGCAGCAAGGCATAGTTGATGGTCTCAGCCATAACTTTTTCGCCGGGCCGCGCCAAGGCTTGCAAGATTGTCAGCAAAGCGACTTGCGCACCCCCAGTTACAAAAATATTCTGTGTGGCTACCTCTATGCCGCTGCGCTTCAACCAATGCTTCGCCATTTCTCTGTGCTGAGGCAAGCCTTCCAGCGGCGTATAATC
>DATCEN010000347.1:0-5024 GCA_036510015.1 Aestuariivirga sp. | reverse complement strand
CATCCAAAGCCCGCCGCCATAAAACCTCGGCCATCGGCTCAGCCGCTGCCACCACACCGCGCAATGCGTCTGGCCCCTGCGCTTTCAATAAATCATCTGGATCTTGCCCTTCCGGCAGAAAAACAAACTTCAAAGAATGCCCCGACTTCAATAATGGCAGCGCCAAATCTAAGGCGCGATAAGCCGCTTTCAGCCCCGCATTGTCGCCATCAAAACACAAAACTGGCTCTGGAACAGTTTTCCACAGGAGAGCCAATTGGTTCTCGGTGAGTGCGGTTCCCATGGGGGCAACCGCCGCAGCAAGCCCGGCGCGACTCATCGCAATCACATCGACATAGCCCTCAACCACGATAAGTTGGCGATTTTCATGGGCGGCGGCCCGCGCTTTATCAAAATTGTAGAGAATATCGCCTTTGTGAAACAAAGGCGTCTCAGGTGAGTTGAGATATTTCGCCGGAACATCAGCCCTCAGCGCCCGTCCGCCGAAGGCAATCACGCGGCCACGGGCATCGCGGATGGGGAACATCACGCGGTCACGGAAACGGTCATAAGCCACGGGAATGTCATCGCCCGAAACCAGCAAACCAGCTTCAATCATCTGCTCAGGCAGAATTTTCTTCTCAGCCAAATGATTGCGCAAAGCAGACCGATCATCCGGTGCATAGCCAAGGCCAAACTGCTGCTGAATGGCGAGGGCTAACCCACGATCTGAAAGATAGCCTCTAGCCTTTGCCCCTTTGGCAGATTGCAACTCCGTCTGAAAAAATGATGATGATATTTCCATTATATCATAAAGGTTTGCGCGGGTTTCCTCTCGTTTCGCATCAGCCTCTGAATAAGCCGGCATGGGCAGGCCAGCCTCAACCGCCAATTGCGCCACGGCCTCCGGAAACGGCATGCCCTCTTTTTCCACAAGATAAGTAAAAATATCGCCCGATTGTTTGCAGCCAAAACAATAATATCGCCCCTTGCGATCATCGGCGTGAAAGCTTGGGGACTTCTCGCCGTGAAACGGGCAGCAGGCCCAATAGTCGCCCTTGGCGGCATTGGTTTTGCGCCTGTCCCAAGCCACCTTGCGGCCAATAACCGACGACACCGAAACCCGGTTGCGAATGTCATCAAGGAAGGAAGGCGGAAAGCGCATGGCCATTATCTAGCAACGCCTAAGCAGATAACCAAGCGCCGTCACAAGGGGCTCTCTCCAATCACATATAAATGAGCGGAAGTGAATTTACTTTGCAGCCACGTCTGGCAAGTTAACCCCAACCAAATCTAATAGCTTCACCGGAGTTGATCATGACCCAAGTTTCCCCAAACACTAATTCCTTGCCACGCAATGTCATTCGTTCGGCAGCTGCGGCCCTTCTCACTTTTTCCGCGCTCAGTTTTTCGCTTGCAACTTTCGCCCATGCAGAGACTGCCGTAATGGTGCCCGCCGCAACCCAGCTTGAAACAGTTGATCCAAGCGCAAAGCTCGAAACCGTCGTTTTGGCCGGTGGTTGCTTCTGGGGCGTGCAAGACGTATTCCAGCATTTGAACGGCGTGAAGTCTGCCATTTCTGGTTATGCTGGTGGCAATGCCGATACGGCTGAATATGAAACCGTCAGCACCGGCACCACAGGACACGCTGAATCCGTGCAGATCACTTTTGATCCCAACGTCATCAACTACGCCACGATTTTGCAAATCTATTTTTCAGTTGCGCATAATCCAACGGAACTGAACCGTCAGGGGCCAGACTCTGGCACACAATATCGCTCTGAGATTTTTGCACAAAGTGATGCGCAAAAACAAGTTGCTGAAGCTTACATCAATCAACTCAGCAAAAGCGCTGTGTTCAAAGCGCCGATTGTAACGAAGATCGAAATGGCCAAGACCTTTTACCCGGCCGAAGGCTATCATCAAGACTATGCAACCTTGCACCCAGACCAAGGCTATATCGCGTTCAATGATCTGCCGAAGGTGGAGAATTTAAAGAACCTATTCCCCAAACTATACCGTGAAAAGCCAGTGCTGGTGGGAAGCACGGGTTAGCTGATCGAGCGCTCTCGCTCCTTCATCACTTCCATCTTGATCAGACTTATCCACACTAGCCATTCCAATCCCGCGCCATAAAACGTTCCTTGGCGCCGTTCAACACGCGCATCGCCTTGGCATAATTCCGCGCTCTTGCTGTCTCGGATTTTAGCCCTGCAAAATAGCGTAGAATTTCTTTATGGCGGCTGGGGATCAATTTGCTCCATGCAAGTTCTGCATTTGGATGGGCTTGCAACAGCGCCAAGAATTCCGCGGGCATCTCATGTACGGGCCCATTGCGATAGGCTTCGTCAAAAATCAAAGACACTTCCACTTCATCGCCCACTTTGGTGTTGGACGCTTTGCGCACGGCACCGTGGAGATAGAGATAAAAGCTGCCGTCGCCGCGAGGAATCATATTTACCGTCCATGCAGGCTTCGGTTCACCATTGATTTGCACCAGTACCGGCATCGGCTTTCGCCATTCAGCTTTCAGCCGCTTGGCACGAACGATTGAGACAAGCACGAACGGATTTATCTTGTTAATTGCTATTGTGGCTCTGAATTTCATGGCGTGGCCCTATCTATATCGGCCCTCACCCTGAGGCCTTTGCTTGCAGCGCACCAAACATAAGCATCCAAGCCGTCAACACGGAACGAACAATCTTAACAACGCAAGAGGCAGCCACCAGATACATGCTCCAGTCCAGCAGCTTGAAGGCGGCAACACCTCCGGCGATACCAAGCAAATAGGCCGCAGTAATTGTCAAAATCAATCCCAGTGGGAAATCGCTTTGATGACTAATCGTGATGTGCTTGCCCAAGTATTTGTAGCTGAAGGCCAATGGGCCACGTAATCCGAAAATGTTGATCACAATCAATTCGGCGCCAATAAAAGACAGCGGCTGTGGCGTTAAAACCACCGCCGCTTCGGCCAAAACCAACAGGAGGTGAATGGTGTTATAATAAGCCCCGTCGATTGTCGCGCGCATGTTGACATCGGTGCGTTTGCTAATCCTGTCGATATGCAGCGACATGACGATGAACAAAAGTCCAACCAGGCTTCCCGCAGCAGTGCCAAGCATGATGAAAAGATCGTGCCATAACTCAGGCTTAAAAGTGGAATCCATTTGCAAATCGCCTCCTCACCCCCTGCGTACATCCATCTTGATCGGCCCATCGGCTTTGCCATGAATAAACTGGTCAACATAAGCGCTGCCTGAGCGGTCAACCATTTTTGCCGCGCCCTGCCAGATGATCTGGCCTTTATAAATCATCGCAATATCATCGCCGATTTTGCGCGCACTGGCCATATCATGCGTGATGGAAATGGTGGTAGCGCCCAGGCGGTGCACGCAATCGACAATCAGATTATTGATCACATCAGCCATGATTGGATCAAGCCCTGTGGTCGGTTCATCAAAGAAAATAATTTCTGGATCGGCGGCAATCGCCCGCGCCAACCCCACGCGCTTTTGCATGCCACCGGAAAGTTCAGCTGGATAAAGTGCGCCAACATCAGCAGTAAGCCCCACTTGGCCTAATTTTTCCATCGCGACTTCGCGGGCTTTGGCCTTGGCCATGCCGCGCCCTTGGATGAGTCCAAAGGCCACGTTCTCCCAAACCGAAAGTGAATCGAACAATGCGCCACCTTGGAACAACATGCCGAAGCGGTGCAGATATTCATCGCGTGCGGTGCCTTTTAAACCCACCGCATTTTGCCCACCCACTTCGATGGCGCCGCTGTCTGGCTCCAAAATACCAAGGATACATTTGAGCATTACACTTTTGCCAGTGCCGGAACCACCGATCACCACCAGCGAGCGACCTTTCTCAACCGACAAGTTGATGCCATTCAGAACATGCTTAGGCCCGAAGCTCTTGCGCAAATCGGTGAGCTTGATGAAAGGTTCAGCCATCAATGCTTTCCAAACAATAATGACGTGAGTGCGAAATTAGCAGCCAAAATCAAAATCGCTGATGTAACAACCGCGTTTGTGGTGGCCCGGCCCACACCTTGCGCTCCGCCCTTGGAATTGAAGCCATTATAGCAGCCCATCAGCGCGATGATAAAACCGAACACCGCCGCTTTGATGAGGCCGGATGTCACATCATCAGAATGCAGAGTGTCAGCAGTGGTTTTCAAAAATGCAGCACCATTAAAACCAAGCGCGCGTGTGCCAATCACATAGCCGCCCATCACGCCGATAATATCACCGATGAACACCAACACCGGCAAAGATAAAACCGCTGCAATCAAGCGCGGGCCCACAAGATATTTAAATGGATTGGTAGAAAGCGTGATGAGGGCATCGGTCTGCTCTGTCACTTTCATGGTGCCAAGTTCAGCCGCAATCGAAGCGCCCACCCGGCCCGAAACCATCAACCCCGCCAGCACCGGTCCCAATTCACGCGTAATGCCGATGGCCACAATCGAGGGAACCAGTGTTGCTGCTGTGGTGGCCGAAGAACCGGTATAAATCTGCAAGGCCAAAGCGCCGCCGGTAAAAAATGCCGTCAAGGCCACAACTGGCAAAGACGTATATCCAATAATGAACAATTGCTGCAAAATCTGCCCGCCATAAAAGCGCGGAGTAAGGCCGATGACCAGCGCGTCCTTGGCAAACAGCGCTAGCCGCCCGATCTCAGCCAAAAGCCCGAGCACTATTTGCCCAATCACCTGCAGTATGTTCACGAATGCGATTCTCATTTTGGATATTTGTAAGCATAGCGGCTGCCCAAGTGCGTGAGAAGCTCCCATGATATGGTGCCTGCCGAAGTTGCCGCCTCATCTAAACTGATGTGATGGCCGAAGAACTCGGCGAAGTCACCACGCTCAACTTGCACCTCGGTCACATCCACCGCCGTCATATCCATCGATACAACCCCCACAATGGGGCAGCGCGCACCTCCAAGCCAAACGCTGGCCTTGCCTTCAAACACTGAACTCATCCGGCGCGGAATTCCGTCACGGTAACCTGCACCTAGTAGCGCCACCTTAGATGGAC
>DATCEN010000346.1:0-2308 GCA_036510015.1 Aestuariivirga sp. | reverse complement strand
TCCGCGCACCATGCAATTGATGCCCAAATATGATGATGTGGCACTGGATGTTTATGATCAACTCGAGGCTTTCATCGCCAAGGCCGAGGCAGCTGGCATCTCACGCGCTAATATCATGATTGATCCCGGCATCGGCTTTGGCAAAACCTACGCGCAGAATTTACAACTGCTGCAACAATTGAGCTTATTTCACGGCCTGGGTGTAGGCCTATTGGTTGGCCTATCACGCAAAGGCTTCATCGGGGCTATCACTGGCGAGAAAGTCGCTGGCAAACGCTTAGGCGGTTCCATCGGCGGCGCTATGGCTGCGGCACTGCAAGGCGCACAGATTTTGCGCGTGCATGATGTTAAGGAAACGGTAACCGCGTTGCAGGTTTTAACCTCGGCGCTTAACCCTGTTTCAGCCACAATTTAACTTTCATCCGTAGCTTTAATGCCGGATGGATAAAGGACGCTAATGTCTCGTAAATATTTTGGCACCGATGGTGTGCGTGGTCGCGCCAACGAAGGTGCGATGACGCCTGAAGTCGTGATGCGCATTGGTCTTGCGGCTGGTCAATTGCACCGCCGTGGCGGGCATCGCCACCGCGTGGTGATCGGTAAAGACACCCGCCTTTCTGGCTATATGATTGAACAGGCCCTCACCGCTGGCTTTCTCTCATCCGGCATGGATGTGTTTTTGTTTGGCCCCGTGCCAACACCAGCCGTAGCCATGTTGACGAAATCGATGCGCGCTGATTTGGGCGTGATGATTTCCGCCTCGCATAATCCTTTCGCTGACAACGGCATTAAAATTTTCGGCCCTGATGGTTATAAACTTTCTGATGAGAAAGAAGCAGCAATCGAAGAACTATTGGACAATCCATCTAAATTGCAACTCGCTGCATCAGATCAAGTGGGCCGCGCCAAGCGCATTGAAGATGCAGGCGCACGTTATATCGAATTTGTTAAACGCACTTATGTGGCTGATACACCGCTAGACGGTTTGCGCATCGTGATCGACACCGCCAATGGCGCTGCCTACAGAACTGCTCCACCCGCTTTATGGGAATTAGGTGCAGAGATTATCACTTTGGGTGACACGCCGAATGGCATAAACATCAACGATAAGTGCGGCTCAACCCATCCAGAAGCGCTCTGCGCCAAAGTGCGCGAAACCCGCGCCCATATTGGCATTGCGCTGGACGGTGATGCAGACCGTGTGATCATCGCCGATGAAAACGGCAACGTAATTGATGGTGATCAGATCATGGCGCTCATCGCCACATCTTGGGCCGCACGCGGCCAATTAAAAGGTGGCGGACTTGTTGCAACGGTGATGAGCAATATGGGCCTTGAGCGTTGTCTCACGTCTAAGGGCCTCACACTGGCGCGCACCAAAGTGGGTGATCGATATGTCGTCGAACACATGCGCGCGAATGGTTTTAATGTGGGCGGTGAGCAATCCGGGCATATTGTACTGTCTGATTTTTCGACAACAGGCGATGGACTCATCGCCGCACTTCAAGTGCTGGGCGAAGTTGTGCGCCAACAAAAACCGGTGAGCGAAGTGTGCAAACTTTTCACGCCTCTGCCACAGCTATTAAAGAATGTGCGTTTCACATCAGGCAAGCCATTAGAAAACGCCGAAGTGAAATCAGCGATCAAAGATGCCGAGGCCACACTCGGAAAATCCGGCCGCTTACTCATCCGCCCATCAGGCACAGAGCCTTTGATCCGCGTGATGGCCGAGGGCGAAGATGAGGCAATGGTCAAAAAGATTGTGGAACAATTATGCGCGGTGATCGTTAAAGCAGCAGCGTAATTGTAATTTTGGTTAACAATTTGGGTGATGCAATTCTGTCACAAACTGCGTTGCCTTTTTTCGGACTTGTTTTCGCCAAGGGCTAACCAAAAACCCGAGGCAATGTGATTAACATTACAGTTTTAGTGAGGTTTAATATGAAATATTTTTTAAGCGTTCTTTTAGCCGGTGCGGCATTATTGCCAATGCAAGCCAAAGCAGCCGATGCGCCTGCTTTCAATCCACCGCCTGCCTACGATAACAACAGCGGCATCTATTTGCGCGGCGACATTGGTGCCTCCTATCTGAATTGGGGCAGCAGCTCTTCACCTTGGGCTTATGTTGGTGGTGCTGGCGTTGGGTATCAGTTCGACCAAAATTATCGCGCTCACGTGACCTATGATTGGACTGGCAATTATGGTGTTGCCCCAACAGGCAATGTTTCCACCAACCTGCTGCTTGCCAATTTCTATTATGATTGGAAAAACTCCTCTGCCTTCACACCTTATGTTGGCGTGGGCGCTG
>DATCEN010000345.1:0-4784 GCA_036510015.1 Aestuariivirga sp. | reverse complement strand
TGTTGCACATGGCCAAACTGACCATCGGTGGCATGACCCGCATTTTTTACCGTTTCACTACTGCTGATGGCCAAACCGCCTTTTTCGATGAGAACGGCCATTCAGCTTCGCGCACACTCTTGCGCACCCCGGTATCGGGCGCGCATCTTACATCCGGCTTTGGTATGCGCCGCCATCCGCTGCTGGGTTATACCAAGATGCACACAGGTGTTGATTTCGGTGCGCCAAGCGGAACGCCCATTCATGCGGCAGGCGATGGCGAGATCGATCAGGCGGGCCGCGTCAACGGTTATGGCAATGCCATTATCATTAGCCATAGTGACCATTTGGAAACCCTCTATGGGCACATGAGCCGCTTTGCGGCGGGAATTCATGACGGGGTGCATGTCAATCAGGGTCAAGTGATTGGCTATGTTGGGTCGACAGGACGCAGCACCGGGCCACATCTGCACTTTGAAGTGCGCATTAATGATAAGCCAGTCAACCCGCTGGCGGTTCGCGCAACCGGCGGCAGCCAGTTGGCAGGCAAGGATCTTGCCAACTTCCGTGCCCAACGCGAAAAGCTAACCGCTTTGATGGAAACGGCACCGAGCTCTGGTATCCAGCTGAAAGCCGCTAACTAACTCCGCAATGCTCCATGATAGACCCGTTGCCACGCGGTTTTTGACTCTTCGTGTTTTTCGCTATATCTCTCAAGATATAACGGAGATCGCGCATGAAATTCTTAAGCACGGCATTGGTGGCCACTTTTTTGATCGGCACGGCTCAGGCCGCTGATCTCAACATCTATGCGGCGGCCAGCATGAAGGATGCGCTTGATGAAATCGTTGCCACTTATAAAACACAAAACAAATTGGATGTCGTTGCGGTTTACGGCGCATCGGGAACGTTGGCCAAGCAAATTGAAGCGGGCGCACCTGCGGATATTTTCATTTCCGCTGACGAAGAATGGATGGATTATCTGGCGGGCAAGAATTTGATCAAACCGCAAACGCGCAGCGATATTATCGGCAACACCTTGGTTTTGGTTGAGGCCAAAGGTGCAAAGATTGCTGTGAAGCTTGCTGATTTGCCCGCAAGCTTGGGTCAAGATAAATTGGCTTTGGGCGAAGTTAAATCTGTGCCCGCCGGAAAATACGCAAAAGCGGCGTTGGAAAAACTGGGGCAGTGGCAAGGCGTTGAGAAAAATGTTGTGGCCCAAGAAAATGTGCGCAGTGCATTAGCGCTGGTGGCGCGCGGCGAAGCGAAGTTAGGCATTGTTTACGGCAGCGATGCTGTGGCCGAAGCAAAAGTGGAAGTAGCAGCGGTTTTCCCAGAAGACTCACATGCACCAATACGCTATCCTGCCGCGGTGACAGAAAATTCTGCGAGCGCTGCAGCGGATGGCTTATTGGCCTTTTTCAAAGGGCCTGAAGCCCAAGCCATTTTCAAGAAAGACGGTTTTGCGCCGATCCAATAAAGATGGATGAAGCTTCTATCATATGGCTGTCGCTTAAAGTTGCGCTTACGGCATCATTGTTTGGATTGCCGGTGGCCATTGGCTTGGCCATGTTGTTGGCGCGGGTAAATTTTTACGGCAAATCTTTGCTTAATGCCGTGGTTCACTTGCCTTTGCTTTTACCTCCCGTGGTGACTGGCTTTGCATTGCTCATTGCCTTTGGCCGTAAGGGCTTTATCGGCGAGACGCTCTATGATCTCACTGGTTTTACCTTCGCTTTTCGCTGGTGGGGTGCTGCTTTGGCCGCAGGTTTAATGTCTTTGCCCATTGTCGTGCAGCCGATGCGCGTTGCCTTTGAAAACATCGATCATGATATTGACGAAGCGGCCCTCACACTTGGGGCCTCACGCTGGCAAAAGTTTTGGCTGATCACTTTACCCATGGCAATGCCGGGTGTTTTGGCTGGCGTGGTTTTGGGATTTGTGAAAGCGCTGGGCGAATTTGGCGCAACCATCACTTTTGTTTCTAATATTCCGGGCGAGACACAAACCCTCTCACTGGCGATTTATTCTTTGCTGCAAACCCCAAATGGTGATGCGGCGGCTTTGCGACTGGTTTGGGTTTCAGTGGCGCTGTCTTTTGCGGCCGTGTTCGCCGCAGATTATTTCGCGCGTCGCTTTAGGCGCACTAGAACGAGCTGAGAAATCTAAACTCTGCTTTTGCCACCTTGGTGCATTGCGTTTCAAATTTTTTGTAAGCGTTGAGCACTTGCTTGCCAAAAGCAGTCACTTTTGCCCCGCCACCCCCAATCCCGCCGGTTGCGCTTTCAACGCAAGGCTTAGCGAACATTTTGTTTAATTCATCGATCAATATCCAGGCGCGACGATAAGACATGTCCATGGTTTTGGCCGCCGCACTGATCGAGCCAGTTTCAATAATGGCTTCTAACAAAGTGATTTTGCCGGGCCCTAAACGGTGGCTGTTAAAATCGAGTTTCAGAAGGAGCTTAGGCATGATGAATTATAGGATCATATTTGGATCGAGCGCCAGCTTTGGATTAGCAAGAATGCGCGTGATGCGCTCTGCAGCATCAGCGGGCAATTTGCGCGCAGGCTTCGTGCGATCACTCGAAGTGCCCTCATGGCTGGGCTTATCAAAACCGGCCAGAGCCTGAGCCAGTTGGCCCACAGGCAAACCGCAGACGTTAAAAATTGTCGCCATTTGTTCGCTACGATCCGCAACCAATTCATTATAGCGGAATGGATGCAGCATGATGCCATTGGCCCTGGCGCGGGCATAGTCTTGCATAAGGAGCGCCCAGGCGATGGCAGCAAATTCATCAAAGTGCACATCTGGTGAATTGATATCCAAGATACCTTTGAGATAGGATTCGGGTTGGCCCACCGACATGGCTTGCCAGCGCTGATGTTTATTTTCGTGCGTAATATCTGCAGGCATGCCGCGGCGCTGAATAAATCCATAGCGCGAATTGGCATAGCCAATGGCATCACGGTAAAGAAAAAGATTAGTAGCATGAGGTGAAGCCGCAACTAACGTCTCGATGATCCGGCAGCCTTGGCTGAAATGTTTTACCACCAACGGCATCGCCAGATCATAGCCAGGCAGAAGTGTGAGAAACCGCATACAGGCATTCGTAAGCTCAGCCAACATTGGTGGCGAAACACGGTGGCGATTGAATGGCAAATCAAATGTGAATCTCGGTTCGGAAATACATTGCGCGACACCGCTGATATTGAACACCTGATGCAAAAGTGTTGAGCCACAATGGCCAATGTTAAACAGATGGATCAGGTGCTGTGGCAATTTGAGGTGTGATGACAATTTGAGAAACGCGTCAAAATCCACGAATGCGACTTGCTGCGCTGAGGTCACCTGCGCTTGATAGGAAAATGGAGCTGAGAAGAGTGGATTGTTTGCACCCGTTTGCAAAAATATCGCGCGATTATTGTCGAAATCCAACTCATGCAAAGTCCAACCGGGGTGAAGAAAATTGTCATCCGCCCAATTAGTCGCAGGCCCAAGCGTCATCACGTCGCTCAGCGGAACGCGAGGGGATAGATAGGGCTTGGAGGAGAGAACAGGATGAATGGTGGCCATGTGGGAGGCTTAACAAAACGCTCGCGCGTTTACCAGCCAGTCTCGCCCACAAAGCGAGGACAACCAAGCTTAATGCACGGTTTTCACCACCGGCTGCTTCACTGCATCGCCTACAGCGCGACCGTTGATGCTGAAAATTCCGTCCTTCACATCCACTTTCACGCTGTCGCCGTCCTTCACGTTGCCAGCGAGAATTTCCTCAGCGAGTGAGTCTTGCACTTGCTTTTGGATCACGCGTTTTAATGGCCTTGCACCATAGGCGGGATCATAGCCCTTGTCGGCTAACGCATCGCGGGCTGCATCGGTCAATTCAATTTCGATTTTGCGATCGACCAGCAGTTTCCTGAGACGGGCCATTTGAATATCGACGATGGCATTCATATTGGCGCGTTTCAGGCGGTGGAACAGAATGATGTCATCCAGCCGGTTCAAGAACTCGGGTCGGAAGGCTGTTTTCACCACGCCCATCACTTGCTCGCGCACTTCTTCCACATCTTGATTTTCACCCAAGGCAACGAGGAATTCAGAGCCTAAGTTTGATGTCATGATGATCAAAGTGTTTTTAAAATCGACAGTGCGGCCTTGGCCGTCGGTCAAGCGGCCATCATCGAGAACTTGCAAAAGCACGTTGAACACATCGGGGTGGGCTTTTTCTATTTCATCAAACAGCACCACCTGATAAGGTCTGCGCCGCACAGCTTCAGTGAGTGCGCCGCCTTCATCATAGCCCACGTAGCCTGGAGGTGCGCCGATCAGGCGGCTCACTGAATGTTTCTCCATATATTCACTCATATCAATGCGCAGCAGTGCGTGCTCATCATCAAACAAATACGCCGCGAGCGCCTTGGTGAGTTCGGTTTTACCAACACCAGTTGGGCCTAAGAAAAGAAACGAGCCGATGGGCCGATTGGGATCTTGCAAACCAGCGCGCGCGCGGCGCACGGCGGTGGAAACCGCTTCAACCGCTTCGGCTTGTCCCACCACGCGGCGGCCCAATTCAGCTTCCATTTGCAGCAGACGATCACGCTCTCCTGCCAACATTTTATCAACGGGAATGCCGGTCCAACGCGAAACGATTTGCGCGATGTGGCTTTCGGTGACGGCCTCTTCCATCATTTCAGACGATGAAGCCTCAGCCTCTTTCAGCTTTTTTTCTAAAGCTGGAATAGTAGCATAAGCCAATTCACCCGCCTTGGCGAAATCACCCTTGCGCTGGGCCAATTCCAAA
>DATCEN010000344.1:0-3578 GCA_036510015.1 Aestuariivirga sp. | reverse complement strand
GCCCACAAGCCCAGCGCGACGCGGGCACCTGCAAGCCTGACGGCGTGTTACAGGCATTTGATGGCCGCGCCTTTGCCAACCGCGCCTATTGCGCCTCGGCCTGCCCGTTGGTTCTGCTAGGCGGCATTCACAGGGTGGTTGACCCTTCCTCATTTGTTGGCGTGCATGAACCCAAGGGAGACATTCAACCATATATTGATCACTACCTCATCAAATACCGCATGGAAAATGGCAAGAAGCACATCATTTCCAAAACCTACGTCAGCCGTACCTATTTGAAAAAGAAAACCATAGTCGGCATCCCGCCCAAGTTACGGTTGGAATTAGACAAGTATCTCAATGAGATGGGTGGGTCACTTGAAATTTTAGCTGAGATGGAAAAAGCCCAACCGGAAGACATGAACTGGCTCAGTTTTCCCAGCGGAGACAGAGAACGCTTGGGGCTTGTGACGGAATATATGCGGCCCTTGGTTATGTTGGTTGGGCCACTAATGTGTTCTGTAAAACCGGATAAGGCGGAAAATTGCATTCATCTGGGGACGAAAGAACCTAATGTGGCTAAGCCGTTCGAGAGGGAGACCGAGACGAAAGCTTGGTTGGCTATCAAATAAAAACCCGGCACTGAGGCCGGGTTTTTGAATTCTATGCGCAATCAGCTTATGCGGCTGGGGCTGCTTCTTTCTTCTGCGAAGGGCCTGAGTCTTTGCCTTTGGCTGTTACGTCACGATCAACAAACTCAATCACAGCCACAGGAGCATTATCGCCCATGCGGAAGCCCGCCTTCATGATGCGGATGTACCCGCCCTTGCGATCCTTGTAACGCTTCGCCAGAACATCAAACAGCTTCTTGGTTTGCTCAATATCGCGCATTTGCGAAATGGCTTGGCGCCGCGCATGCAGCGTTCCCTTCTTGCCCAAGGTGATGAGCTTTTCAACGATCGGACGCAAATCCTTCGCCTTAGGCAGCGTGGTCACAATCTGTTCATGCTTGATCAGCGAGGCAGACATGTTCGCAAACATCGCTTGGCGATGTTCGGAAGTGCGGTTGAGTTGGCGGCCTTTAAAACCGTGACGCATGATAGTCTCCTAGCTTAAACTTAGTAGTGGCTTTCGAGCTTTTTGGCGAGCTCGTCGATGTTTTCAGGTGGCCAGTTGGTCACTTCCATACCAAGATGCAGGCCCATCTGAGCGAGAACTTCCTTGATTTCGTTGAGTGACTTGCGGCCAAAATTAGGTGTGCGCAGCATTTCGGCTTCTGACTTTTGGATCAGGTCGCCAATGTAAACGATGTTATCGTTCTTGAGGCAATTGGCAGAACGAACCGAAAGTTCCAACTCATCCACCTTCTTGAGGAGGGCGGCGTTGAACGGCAGTTCTTGGCGCACTTCTTCAACAACATGGGCAGTTGGTTCGCTGAAGTTGATGAACACGCCGATTTGGTCTTGCAAGATGCGCGCGGCATAAGCCACTGCATCTTCTGGTGTCACTGCGCCATTGGTTTCAACGGTCATGATCAGCTTATCGTAATCCAAGATTTGACCTTCGCGCGTGTTTTCCACGCGGTATGATACGCGGCGCACTGGCGAATAAATGCTATCTACTGGGATCAGGCCGATAGGAGCATCTTCTGCGCGGTTGCGATCAGCAGCCACATAGCCTTTGCCGTTGTTGATGGTGAATTCAATGCGCAGCTCAGCGCCTTGATCCAACGAACACAAAACATGCTCTGGGTTCAACACTTGCACATCTGAGGTTTGTTGAATGTCGCCAGCTTTTACAATGCCAGGGCCATTCTTCTTCAACGTCAGGCGCTTTGGGCCTTCAGCATGCATAGCAAATGCGATGTCTTTGATGTTGAGGATCAAATCCGTCACATCTTCGCGCACGCCAGCGATGGATGAGAATTCATGCAATACGCCATCTACTTGAATCGAGGTGACAGCAGCACCCTGCAATGATGAGAGCAGAATGCGGCGCAGCGCATTGCCCAGCGTTGTGCCAAAGCCGCGCTCTAGCGGTTCAGCAACGATGGTTGCAACGCGCTTCTTATCCTTGCCCGGTTGAATATCAATCTTGTTCGGGCGGATCAGTTCCTGCCAATTCTTTTGATTGACCTGCATGTTCATTTTCCTGTGAGCCTCCGAGAAGGTCTAACCCCTCTCCAAACTTCTAATTTTAAAAGGGACTAAACGCGACGGCGCTTTGGCGGACGGCAACCATTGTGCGGGATCGGCGTGATGTCACGAATTGATGTCACCTGCAGACCCGTCGATTGTAACGCACGAAGGGCTGATTCACGGCCAGAACCTGGGCCCGTAACTTCAACTTCTACAGTGCGCATTCCGTGTTCAATGGCGGCGCGGCCAACCTGTTCGCCAGCCATCTGGGCGGCGTAAGGAGTGGATTTGCGAGAGCCTTTGAAACCCATCTTGCCTGATGAAGACCACACAATGGTGTTGCCTTGCACGTCGGTGATGGTGATCTGGGTGTTGTTGAACGAGGCGTTCACATGCACCATGCCTGAAGAAACGTTCTTGCGTTCCTTTTTGCGGGCGCGGGTTGCTGCTTCTTTTGCCATGTGAGGTAATCCTTACTTCTTCTTACCAGCGATAGCCTTTGCAGGGCCTTTGCGGGTTCTTGCGTTGGTGTGGGTGCGTTGGCCGCGAACTGGCAGGCCCTTGCGGTGACGCAGGCCACGATAGCAGCCCAAATCTGTCAGACGCTTAATGTTAACAGCGATTTCACGGCGCAAGTCACCTTCCACCATATAGTCACGGTCAATGATTTCGCGGATCGCAAGAATTTCAGCGTCAGAAAGGTCATTGACGCGCTTAGCTGCAGGAATCTTAACTTCCTCACAGATTTTCTTCGAGTTCACCGGGCCAATGCCGTTGATGTAGCGCAACGCGATTTCAACGCGCTTTGCTGTTGGAATATTTACGCCTGCAATACGGGCCACTTTAATCTCCTCAATAAATCAACAGCTTGTGGGCTGCCAATCAAAACCAAAACCATATGCACCCAGAGCCATTTTAAAGGCACAAGGCCGTGCCTGGAGAGCATGCTCCCCTGGCCAGCCTGGATGTTGGGTCAGAAAGTTGGCTTGCCTTAGAGGGGATTCTTCACCCCGTCAACCGGAAAGCCTGTAATTTCTAGCCCTTTAGCTTAGACAGCACAGACTCCGTTGCAGCGGTTACATCTGCAATGTTTGCCATGCCATCAATCACGTGCAAATTGCCCTTGGCTTTGTAGTAAGACACCAAAGGGGCGGTTTGCTTGTTGTACACGGCCAATCGGTCGCGCATCGTTTTTTCGTTGTCGTCAGGGCGGCGAATAAACTCAGTGCCACCGCAATTATCACACACGCCAGCCACCTTGGGCTTGGCATAATTATCATTATAGCCCTGCCCGCATTTGGCGCAGGTGTAACGACCGGCGATGCGGGCCACTAAAGCTTCATCATCGACCTTCATTTCAATCACTGCATTCAGCTTTTGGCCCTTGCCAGAGAGCATCTTATCCAAAGCTTCGGCCTGTGCAGTAGTGCGGGGGAAGCCGTCAAAGATCACACCCTTTTT
>DATCEN010000343.1:0-3646 GCA_036510015.1 Aestuariivirga sp. | reverse complement strand
CCTTCGCCAGGAACTTTGATGCCGATTTCGCCAAGTTCAGAGCGTGCCGAAGAAAGCCCCCCATCCGGAAGATGGTTGAAGGCTGCCACCAAGTTAATCTTGTAACCGTCAATCAGCACTTCAAGCTGTAAGGCTGCGGGTTGGCTGGCCGCATCAGCACTGGCACCAGTATCGACTAACTTGCCAGGTGGAGGCAAGATATCTCCACCAACCGGCGGAGCTATCGGGCCCGCCGGCTGGGGAATATCAGTCAAGTGGCCCGGAGGCGGCAATGTGTCGTCGGCCCAGGCAAAGCCCAAGCCAAAGAATGTCAGCGCCAATAGGGCCAAGAATGCAGCAAAGATCGGTTGCTGCAGCCTTCGCTTACTTGACGATGATCGTTGTGTCGATTGGACCATCGTTTCCAGCTGCTTTGAGCGCTAGCGTGCTTCCAACTTGGACGCCTTTGACCTTGAACATCCAATGCGAAGCATCATGGCCGATAACATAGCCAGCCAAGCCGTTGAGGGCAGCGACTTGCTTATCAGCGGATGTGACAACAAGCTGAGCCAGCCGGGCATGCAGAGCGCCTGCATTGCTGGCACTCAATTCCAAATTGTCGCCGTGGATGCTGGCTGTCCAGCTCAACTGGGTTTTGATGCCAGGGGCTTGGAAGAATACCGGAATGGCGTGACGCACCGCAAAACTGACGGAATCCCCGGCCTTGTCTGGTGGCGGCGGAATGTCATCAATAATCAGGCGGTAGCTTTCTTCACCGACGATCGGCGCTTTCGATAGGCGAACGATACGTATTGTGGCTTTGCCACCCGGCTCGATCTTGAGGGCGGGAGGGCTGGCTACAACATCGGTTGTTGGGGTCAAAGTTTCCTTGCCATCCTTCTGGTCCCATTTGAAAACCCGCACCTGCGCTGTAATGACTGTGGTGCCCTTGTTTTCAAGGTTTTCAGTGGTGGTGGAAACGCCGGCAGCCAATTCGATGTTGATGGGGCTCACTTGCATTGTGCCAGCGATTGCTGGGCAGGATGCACCTAAAGCCGCAAGAAAGGCGGTGGCGGCGAGCTTGGTATTTTTAGTCTTCAGTCTCATGTGGTACTCCAAAAAAAAGCATGAGACGCATCCCTGTAATTCATCTCGCAAGTGGTGCGCGTCTTTGCTGATGCGTTCTTTCCATTTGCGAAAAATTTCGTGCGATAAAACAGCTGTCGCTCAGCCCCTCAAAAATCGAGACAAGAAATCGCATTCCCCGGGCGACATGCGCCCGGGGTTGCTTGTTCAAATCCTACGATTTGAAAGTCTTAGTAGTTAACGTAGATCGCTTGTGGGATGGTATAGGTACCAGCTGTTGGATTGATTACAGCTGCTGCGATTGTGCCATTAATGGTGGTCGTTTGGTTGGAGCCGTTTGCAGTTTGCGACGACGAGTTCGCAAGTGTCAAATTCGCAGGGATGGTCGTGGTGCCGTTGCTCATGTTGGCTGTCGCAGAACCTTGTACAGAACCGGCAGCGAATGACAGAGCGTAAGCTGTGCCCGCGTTGCAAACCACGGTGGCCGTGCTGTTGGCGAGTGAATTAGCAGGAATTGAACCGGCAAAGGGGCCGAAGGTCATATCCGTTGCTCCGACGGTGCAAGCCGAAGTTACCGTGACCGATACGTTAAAGTTGCTGGTGCTGCTAGTAGCAAAAGCGCCATTGGCGGCAGCTACGAGAGCGAGACCGGCAACTGGCAGAAGATATTTACGCATGTTTATTACCTCTGTTAAAAATTTTTCCCATAGAATTCCTCCGACAATTGGCACATAGATACCCCGGACGAACCTTCTAAGTTGATACAGGTTGTAAGTTTCACGCAGCTTGAGAAAAGCAGTTAGTAATTTGACTCCGCGAAGTCTCAAATTGAATCACTTCACCATTTATCATTTTTTGACGTTATATTTATTGATAGATTTCAATGGTTTATATGTATCTTTAGTTTGACCTGCGGCGCGGCGATTCTGGGTTTGTTAAACATGTTGCTGATTATGATTTTGGTAATACAACCTGCATCAACTTGCGCGCCATTGATAATTAGTACACTGATGATCAAACATAAGACGCAATGCAAAACTTCATGCATCGCATTCTGATATAAGTGCAATTGGGAAGATGCGGCGGCTTAATAAATAACGTAAAGCGCTTCGGTATCTTGATAATATCCTTGAGGTGCGCCCGGTGTTGCCGCTATTTGGCCATTCATGGTTGTATAACCATAAGTCGTGTTGCCGATGGTGCCCTGCCAACCCGCCAGCTTCACCGTATAGCCGATTTTATTTCCGGCAAGATTGGTCATCTTCGCGGTCAAGGTCGGCTGACCCACGGCTGGCGTTGTCGTGAACGATAGCTGTATAAAGGTACCCTTGTTGCAGGTCACAATAACGTTTGATGTTGCCGTTTGGTTGGTGACTGTTGTGACGGTGCCGAAGCTCATATTCGACACACTTACGGCGCAGCCTGAAACAACTTTCACTGAGACTTTCATATTGTTGGTTTTGCTGGTGGCATGGGCAGCCGAATTAGAAAAAAGGCATGACAAAGCAGCAACCAAAATGGCCGCTCCCTTTGCGTTGCAATTCATCCCCAGCTTCATAAGCGAATAATATCCTTGATTGAGTTCCACCCCACTTTCACTTTGTGGCGGTTAACATCTCATGTCGTTGAAGGTGGCCACAAAGGCAAACCTGTGTGGATAGTTAAAAGTTTGAGTCTAACCAGCATTGGAATGGCCACATTCGGCAAATAGATGGAACCGGACGGGCCGCTTGCCGAAACCGCCAAGCCCGTGTAATCCGCCACCAGAGGCCTTGAAAAATGACCATTAAACTGCACCGTGGAGACTTGCCTGCTGATTTTGAAGCGGGCGCATCTATCGCGATTGATACTGAAACCATGGGATTGAGGCCTGCACGCGATAAGCTGTGTGTGGTGCAAATCTCTACCGGAGACGCCAACGCGCATATTATTCAGATGGACCGCAGCACTTATGCAGCACCGCGCCTGAAAGCACTATTGGCCGATGCAAAAGTAAAAAAGCTTTTCCATTTTGCACGCTTTGATATTGCCACGTTGAAGCTGCATTTGGGCGTGGATACACAGAATATCTATTGCACCAAGATCGCCTCACGCCTCACCCGCACATATACAGACAGGCACGGCCTGAAGGATTTGGTGCGTGAACTTTTGGGCATCGAACTTGATAAACAACAGCAAAGTTCAGACTGGGGTGCGCATGTGCTCACCGAACAGCAAAAGAAATATGCGGGCCAGGATGTGCTTTATCTCCATGAGTTAAAGGCACGGCTGGATCAAATGTTGGAACGCGAAGGGCGCACGCAGATTGCCCAAGCCTGTTTTGATTTTCTGCCGACAAGGGCCGCATTGGATCTAATGGGATGGCCGGAAGAAGATGTCTTCGCCCACGCCTGACAGTTTCACTCAGAAAGCCCAACAGGCCCGCAAACGCGCCTTGCGCTCGCGCCGTTTAGGTTATGGCGCTGCTTTAATCGCGGTAGCACTTGCAGCGGTTTTTATTGTGCAAGGTGTTATTCACGCACCACCTGCCCCGCCTGAGCCGCCTGTTCCGGAAAAAGCCCAGCAGATGGCCGGCGGTTTT
>DATCEN010000342.1:0-2173 GCA_036510015.1 Aestuariivirga sp. | reverse complement strand
GGCTCGCCCATCGCTTTAGCCGAAGCCGACTTGCGGGTTTTCAAAAAAGTCAGCAGCGAACTTGTGTCATTGAATGTCATAGCCGCCTCATAGCCATTTCCTATGTCATTGTGCAATGCGCTCAATCCACCAGGTCACATTAACCATTCGTTAAGCATTTCATTGCGCAGCTTACCCTGCCCGTGCTTCAACAGGCTCACCAGCCGGAAAGTGCTTGGGGAGAATTAAACAGGGGAATAAAGCGTGGGCGCCAGCACCCGCCTAACGCGTCATCGCCACCAAGCCAGCATTGCATGTATGCTCGGTTTGGTGGCGTTTTCTATTTCAAGCCAATATGTGCGTGCCAATGTGGGTTCGACCAATCAAGAAGTCTCAACTAAAGTCGCGGCCCACCTACCCGCCACAATAGCTTTATCCGTGGTAGCCGCTGGCGATGAAAAATTAGAGCTTTCAGGCCGCCTCACCCAAAATGCAACAAACTACGCAGATAGCGTTGATTGGATTCTGAAATCATCAGATGGCCAAACACTTTTTGCAGGCGCGTCGCAAATCCTATCCCTGCCGTTAAAGCCAGGTAATTATGATGTGACAGCCCATTACGGCAATGTGGCTTTCAGCGAAAATATCACATTGCCCGCTGACACATCGGTATCAGTGAACTTCGATCTCAATGCGGGCGCGTTACGCATTGCACCTCATCTCACCGATGAGGGAGCAACATTACAACCCGCAATCACGCGGATTTACGCGCTGGACGGTGTGGATGTTGGCCAACTCGTGGCATCGTCAGTAACGCCGGGCGAAATCATCAAGCTGGCCGCTGGCAATTACCGTGTTGAAACGCGATTTCCGCAAGGCAATGTCGAAGCCTCAACCAATGTTGAAGTCAAAGCCGGCATCATGCGCGCCGTTGACCTCGCGGTGCATGGCAGTGTGGTGGAATTCCCCGTCTTGAGCGAAGGTAAAAATTGGACGTTGAGCAATGAGTCTGGTGAAAAGCTAGCATTGCCACCGGGCGTCAGTGAAGTGGCGCTGAGGCCTGGGGCCTATTTCGCCGAGACAAAACTTGGAAGCCGCATCATTGCAAAAAGCTTTGTGGTGCAAGACGGCATCAGCCAACGTCTCAGTTTGCAATAGGCCGAAAAAAAGGGCAGCATGAGGCCACCCTTTGATGTTAGCAAAAATTAAAATCAGTTATGCTTCATCATCATGTGGTCCATCGCCATGCCGATGTGCTTGGAGCAATCATCCATTTTGTTGGCGGTCATCGCATCCTTAGCCATTTTCATTTCATCGCCGGCCATCTTCACATCGTTGGCCATTTTGGCATCAGTGTCTTTGGCCATTGCGTCGCCAACCATCTTCATGGTGGTGGCATCACAGGTGGTCTTCATCATATCATCTGCAAAGGATGGTGCTGCGCTGAACGCAAGGGCCAAAAGAGCGGCGGCGAGTGTTGTCTTGATCATATTCGTTCTCCATAAAAAAAAGCTGCGGAACTTTTGTTCCACAGCTTGTTTGCACTTTGAGTTTCACGGTGGCCAATAAACTCAGCACACAATGATGTGAACTGTGATCCGAATCTTATGCGCCGCTGAACCAATTGTAGCCTTGGTCTTCCCAATAACCGCCGCGATCTTCATTGGTCACTTCAATCGACATGATGTGCTTTGGATTTTTAAAACCCAGCTTGATTGGAATGCGCAGCTTCATCGGGAAACCATATTTGCGCGGCAGAACCTGATCGCGGAACGTGAGCGCCAGAATAGTTTGCGGATGCAGAGCTGAAGCCATGTCGAGAGTGGTGTAATAATCATCGGCGCATTTGAAGGCCACATATTTGGCTTTGGTGTCTGCGCCCACCATGTTCAAGAAATCAGCAAAACTCACCCCTGCCCATTTGCCAATCACACTCCAGCCTTCAACACATATATGTCTGGTGATTTGTGATTGCTGCGGAAGTGCGCGTAAAGCAGCCAAAGTCCAAGGATCTTTCTTGTCGATCAACCCAACAAGTTCAAGCTTGTAACCTTCTTCCTTCACCTCAGGTGCTTTATCTTCGCTATAGTAAGCATTGAAGGGGAACGGATCGGTAATGTCCGCCTCGGTGTAGGTGGTCGCCAATTGGTTAGTTGCGCCAAAAATCGCCTGCTGCACACCATCATTCCAGCGC
>DATCEN010000341.1:0-3340 GCA_036510015.1 Aestuariivirga sp. | reverse complement strand
GCAGAGCGCAAGCGCTGATCAAAGTTCTGTTCTAACGCATGCACAAAAATCGCATTCAACAGAAACGCAGCAGTGAGCAGCAACACCGCAGATATCACAGCAGAAGACGCAAGCAGGCGAAACCACAGGGAATTACTGCGCATTGGCCTCAGCCATCATGAGGGTGCAACCATGGAATAACCCATGCCGCGCACAGTTTGCAGCACGTCAACGCCAAGCTTCTTGCGTAAGCGGCCCACAAAAACTTCTACCGTGTTTGAGTCACGATCAAAATCTTGGTCATAAAGATGTTCAACCAATTCAGTGCGCGACACAACTTTATCGGGATGGTGCATGAGATAGGAGAGCAACCGAAATTCAAGCGATGTGAGCTTGATGTTGCGCCCTTCAACCGTCACCTTGGCATTGGCCGTATCGAGCACCACCGGCCCGCAGGTTAATTCACTCGTTGCAATGCCTGCCGCGCGGCGCACCAAGGCACGAAGCCTCGCCAAAATTTCTTCCATGTGGAAGGGCTTGGTCACATAATCATCGGCACCGGCATCAAATCCCGCCACCTTGTCGCTCCAGCGATCACGCGCGGTGAGGATCAGCACCGGAGTTTTGCGGCCTGCGCGCCGCCACTTAGAAAGCACACTTACGCCGTCAAGTACCGGCAGGCCAAGATCAAGAACAATGGCATCATAGGGCTCGGTGTCGCCCAGAAAATGGCCTTCCTCGCCGTCAAAGGCTTTATCAACGACATAGCCTTTTTGCAGCAAGGCCTCGACGAGTTGGCGGTTCAGGTCTTTATCATCTTCCACCACCAGAATGCGCATATACAGCCCTTAAATCCAAAGTTGCGGCAATTCAGTTCACCGCGCCGCTGGTGGCGTTAACCGTCACACGCAGCACGTTATTGCCAGCGCGCAAGGTTACAACATATTGGCCACCCGGCAAGGGCCTGACATTCAGCACAACTGCACCCGGCACTGAGCGCTGAGCGATAAGCGCGGCTTCCGTGGGCTTAATGGGCCAGCGTGATTGATCCTCCGCCGCAGCAAGAGTTGCGCCGGAAACCAACAAAAATACTGCCAAAATCGTAGATTTTAACATTCCAAAAGCCGTCCTTTATCTTGGTCTGTCGAATAGCACGGCGAAGCTGAACCGCATATGAACAACTAGATACAAACGGCGAGCAAATTAGAATAGTGGCCGGCTTGGCCATGCCCTTAAACCAAGTGTTTATTTCAGCGGATATTGGCAAAGACATTTAGAAACACCGAACGTTCTGTCTCTTAGGTGATACCAATCTCCTGGCTTGATCGCTTCCGGCACATAGAATGGCATCTTGTTGGCTCTTTTATTGACACATGAGCGAAGGTTTTTGATAGCCCACGACGGTCCAAGCCGCAGGGCCGTCAATGTCAGCGCGCGAACGCCGTGCGAACATCGTGTAATTGCACTGATAGTTGATGGCCTGCGATGGCATTATTGTTGAGGTTCCGTAGTAGGAGCCGCCAATCACGGTTCCCGATGTATTGACCGTTCCAGGCACGATGGCTTGGCCGTTGTACGTCCACATGAAAGCTCTGCGCCCATCGCCCATGTCAAAAGCAGATATTGGCGACCCGTACTGCAAGACAATATCTGATAGTTGCTTGCCTTCGTAGTCCTTCATCATTTGTTCGGCGCAGCCGCCAATTATTAGTGCTGACGCGATGATGAAAACAGTTCCTTTGTGTTTCATATGCTCCCTCCCCTCCGCACGATGGACACAACTTACGAATTTGTCGAGTCTAGCCGCCACGCGGCTCACTTTTCTTTGAGTGGTGGAATTGCATAAGTGTTCATACCGCCATCGTTGGGTGTGAAAGTGATTCACTTCTTGGGCGTTTGCGCCACAATCTCATTACAATAAGCGTTTCGCTTGGCATTGGCGCGGCGGATGCCATCAATGGTCTCTTGGCTATCGTGGTGTGAGCCATAACTGAGAGGCAGCCATTGGCTACACACCAAAGGCTCAACCGGCGGCGTCACGGTCATTCGGGTCTGGCAGCTTGCTATCAGCGGGGCCAACAGCAAGGCCAGCACGCGTGGCTTTATCAATACGGTTCGCTTCACGTGACAAATCCTCAACGCGCTGCTCAGCAGCGCCAGCGCTACGCTCACCGGCAACTTGCTTGGCGCTGAGCGCAAGGCCGATAGCCTTGGCCAGCGCCAAAATTATTTCCACGATGAGCGTGATCCAACTCACGAGATGGTTTTACCAGTCTGATTGGTTTTGATTGACCAGGCAGCCGTAATCAAAGCCACGAGTGCGGTTACAACCCCGCTATAATCGCCCGCAGGCAAAGTGCCCTTGGCTGCAAGATATGCAAAGAGAGGGGGAAAAAGGGCGCGGATAATTCCGCCTATCATATCAGCGTTCATGAGTTCACCTGTCAAAGTTCAAAAACCGGAAGCCGTCCGGCGCGGGAAATTATTTCACCACTGCAGCTTGAAAATGCATGCGGTCTTTGGGCAAGTTCACCCAGCCTTCATCAGAAAATGCAGCGCAAACCGCATCGCAGAATGTGTTGGTGGCAACCCCCATGGGAAAACGCTCTGGTGCCAAGTCAATGGCGCAGCCATAGGCGTGCATCGACAAATGTGATGACCCGCGCATCACGCGGAAATTGTAGCTGCCACCAAAATCTGAAACGCCCCATTCGTCAATTTTGTCTTGGCGCATTTCTGCGGCTTTCCAAATTGCATCAAACACACGAAGGAGACTGGCAGCACATTTGCGGTGAATTCTAATCTGCTTCACAACTGCTCCAGCAAAGCGCATTTTAAATGGCGGTGTAATGGTTGTGAGGTTGAGCATTTCCCAAACACGCGAGGCACAACCATTGCGGCCACGCGGATTGCCATAGTATGCATCGGCTTGCGCCTGGGTGGGCCAAGGGTTCATTTAAATCTCCGCGTTTAAGTTAAGGTTTGAAGCCAGCAATAAGCGGCAGATAATGATCCATCACCGCGCCGCTTGAAGTTGCAATGCCAATGGCCAAGGCCAAAAGTTGCCAGCCGCCGCGCGCACTCACCACAATGTCGCGCAGTTCGCGCATGTCATCACGCAGGCCTTGCAGCTCCACCTCAACCGTTTCCATCCGGGCCTGAAGGTTGCCGAGTTCGCGTTCAATGGACGTCATGTTTCACCAACAGGCGATGACAACAAGGCCATCGCCACCTCTGCCACCAGCACCACCCGTAACCCCTGCCCCGCCACCGCCGCCGCCACAGCCGAGCGTGCCGCTGCCGCCGGCGCCGCCCACGCCAGATGCACCGCTGCTGCCGCCACCCGTTCCAGGCAGTCCAA
>DATCEN010000340.1:0-2135 GCA_036510015.1 Aestuariivirga sp. | reverse complement strand
TGGTGGATGACAATTTGCAGCCCGTGGCCAAAGGCCAACAAGGCGAATTGCTGATCGGTGGCCCCGGCGTTGCCGCAGGTTATTTTGGGCAACCAGCTCTCACCGCCCAAAAATTCATAACCAATCCTTTCAACAAAAATGGCATCGATCCCATTCTCTATCGCTCCGGCGATGGCGTGTCAGTTGGTGATGACGGCCAAATCCATTTCCATGGTCGCATTGATGACCAAGTCAAAATCCGCGGCTTTCGTGTTGAACTGGGCGAAATTGAAACTGCCATTAGCGAAGAGCCGGGTATTGAACATGCCGCTGTGGTCTTGCGCAAAGATAGCGGCATTGACCGCCTAGTGGCTTTCATTGCACCACGCAAAGATACCAAGCCGGATATTGTGGCCATCAAGGATTCGCTTCGCAAGCGCTTGCCGCCTTACATGGTGCCGGCAGCGTTTGAAATCGTCGCCGAAGTGCCGCGCCTCACCTCTGGCAAGATTGACCGCAAATCGCTGCGCAATGTGCCATTGGCTTCAACCATGGCTGGCGCTGATCAATCTGAAGCTGGCCATAACGCAGTTGAAGATGTACTGATTGCTGCAGCCAAAGAAACCTTCCCCGGCCAAGCCATCACGCGCGATGCGGATTTCTTCACTGACATGGGCGGGCACTCTCTGCTGGCCGCACAATTCATTTCCAAAGTCCGTCTCAGCCCCGTTGGCCAGTTGATCACGCTGCAAGATGTCTATAACGGGCGCAGTGTTGCCGGAATGGGCAAATTGCTGATTGATCGCGGCGCATTAGACGCTACGGATGAATCAGCAAATCATGCCGCCCCGCTTCGCGCTCCCTTTGCGCGCCGCTTCTGGTGCGGTGTGGCGCAAGCTTTGGCTTTGCCCGTTCTCTTGTCGCTGCAAGCTGCGCCATGGTTTGCCATTTTCATCGCCTATTCCGCATTCAGTTCCGATGATGCTTCTGCCATAAGCGACATGAAAGAGGTTTTCCTCACGTTCATGATGGTGACGATTGCTGAATATATCGCCGTGCCTATTCTGAAATTGCTGATTATGCCGCGCACCAAAGCCGGTATTTACCCCTTGTGGGGCGTATATTTTTACCGCAACTGGCTGGTTCAACGCTTGTTGCCTATGATCCATTTTAAATGGATGCAAGGCACGCCCGTTATCCGCTTTTTCTTGCGTGTGTTGGGTGCCAAAGTTGGCAAGGATGCACATATCGATCTCATTATCGCTGGCGCCATTGATCTGATCACAATTGGCGATCATGCTTCGCTGGGCGGCAAACTCAACATCAATAACACCAGAGCTGTCGGCGATAAATATGTGATAGGCCCGGTTGTCATCGGTAATGATGTCATCATCGGCTCATCCTGCGTAATTGAAAATGACGTGGTGATCGGCGATGGCGTTGAATTAGCTGATCTGTCGTCAGTGGTGGCTGGCACACGCATTCCGGCCTATGAATATTGGGCAGGCTCTCCAGCCCGCAAGCTGCGCGACATTGATCCCGCATCACTGCCAGAACCGGCTGAGGCTTCGTCTTTGGCGCGCCATCTACAAACTGCGTTCTATGTCGTCATGCTGATCATCATTCCACCGCTCAGCATCGTTCCAATCATCCCGACGTTTTATGCACTTGATATAATGGATCAGGCCAGCACCGATTGGCTCGCCACCCACTTTGGTCTCGTCAATGCCAATTCAAATTGGTATTATTTCTTGCTGGCTCTGCCCGCCTCATTTGTGATGGTGATCTTGTCTTGCCTGCTGATTGTGGCAATCCGCTGGATTGTATTACCCAAGCTGAGGCCAGGCCGTTATTCGGTTTTCAGTGGGCTTTATATCCGCAAATGGGTCGTGGCCCTTACAATCGAAGTGATGCTTGACAGCGTCTATACCATCTTCGCCACCATCTATATGCGTACCTGGTATCGCCTCCTTGGCACCAAGATTGGACCCGGCTCCGAAATCTCAACCAACCTCGCTGGTCGATATGATCTCGTCGAAATCGGTGCCGGCAATTTTATCGCCGATGACGTGCAATTGGGCGGCGAAAACATCCACCGCAATTGGATGGAATTGGGCACAATCAAAACTGGCGACAAAGTTTTCATTGGTAATGAA
>DATCEN010000339.1:0-2047 GCA_036510015.1 Aestuariivirga sp. | reverse complement strand
ACGCCGTTCGATCTCAAAAACATCGGCAAGCCATAAACACTCTTGTTTTAAGCTCCCATAAGCCCCACCTTTCAGCCACAAGGAAAATGCTTTGAGCTGGAATTCCATCATAGACAGCGCCCGCATCGCTGCTGGCGGATTGACTGATTTTGCCGCTGGTCTCTCTGCGCCAACTCTGCGCTTAGGCGTCACTGGCTTGTCACGCTCTGGCAAAACCGTTTTCATCACGGCGCTGGTTCATGCGCTTTTGAAAAACGCCCGCCTGCCGGTATTTGAAACGCAAACTGAAGGCCGCATCCGCAAGGCCTACCTTGAACCTCAACCCAACGATCATCTGCCGCGTTTTGCTTATGAGCAAAACCTCGCCGCATTGATTGGTGAAAACCGCCACTGGCCCGAAAGCACGCGCCAGATCAGCCAGTTGCGCCTCACGCTTGAATATGCACCCGAATCTTTTATCGCCCGCAATTTCGGCTCTGGCCGTCTGCATGTAGATATTGTGGATTATCCCGGTGAGTGGTTACTGGATTTGCCGCTGCTAAATCAAAGCTATCAACAATGGTCAGCGAACACTTTGGCGGCAGCAACGCAAGGCCCGCGCGCCGTTTTGGCAAAAGATTGGCTGGACCATCTCACAACGCTTTCAGCGGACGACAAAGCCGATGAGCTGACCGCAATGAAATCAGCCTCGCTCTTTAGCGCCTATCTCAAATCCTGTCGTTCACAACAAACTTCACTGTCCAGCTTGCCGCCTGGTCGCTTTCTCATGCCGGGTGATCTTGAGGGCTCGCCGTTGTTGTCCTTCGCGCCCCTGGCCGTCACGCCCGATCAACAGTTCACCTCCGGAAGTTTGGGTGCCCTCATGCAACGGCGATACAACTCTTATGTGGCACATGTGGTGAAGCCATTTTTCTTTGGCCACTTTGCAAGGCTTAATCGCCAGATTGTTCTGGTTGATGTGATGAGTGCACTTAATGCAGGCGAAGCCGCGGTAAATGATTTGCGCGCCGCACTTGTGGAAGTGATGGGCGCGTTCAGGCTTGGCTCCAATACACTTGCCACCACGCTCTTCGGACGGCGTATCGACAAAGTTCTTTTCGCCGCCACTAAGGCCGATTTGCTCAACCACAAAGATCATGACAGATTGGAATCCATTTTGCGTCTCTTGGTGCAAGAAGCATCCACCAAAGCCCAATTCAGCGGAGCGCAAACCGATGCGCTGGCACTTTCCGCCGTCCGCGCTACGAGAGAAGCCACGGTCACTCAAAAGCATCAGGAATTCTCATGCATCGCCGGCATTCCTGAAACGGGGGAAACCATCGCTGATCAAGTTTTTGATGGTGAAAGAGAAGCCGCCATCTTCCCTGGTGATTTGCCGCTTGATCCCGCCGCAGCACTCAAAGGCTTGGGCCAAGGCGCACTTCAATTCGTCAAATTCCGCCCGCCATTCATGCAAGGCGAAACCTTTCCTCACATCAGGTTAGACCGCGCTATCGAATTCTTGATCGGAGATAGCCTGCCATGAGCAACAATCCGCGCAAGCCACAAGCTTTCGTGTTGGAAAGCGCCAAACCACATGCTCATAAAGCAGCCCCCAAGATTGAATTCACCACCCTGCCCGTAAGCTTGCTTCCTGCAACCGCACCCATGGCAGCAAGCGAACCACAGCGCCGCAGCGCCGGCTGGGGTCATATTTTCATCGTCGCTATTTTGGCCCTCATTACATTGTGGTTCAGCCTAACTCTTACTAAATTGATTAATGATGCCTTCGCTTGGTCAATGTCTCTTGGCTGGATTTCTGTGGTGCTGGCGTCTGTCGCAGGCATTGCGTTGCTCATGGTTGGGCTGCACGAGATCATCGGGCTGGCGCGCCTACACAGAATTGAGCGCCTGCAAGTCCATGCGGCGCGCGCTATCAACCAGAATGATAGAGCCGCAGCTGCACTGGCAACCAAAGACTTGCATAAACTTTATGCCAGCAGGCCTGAACTCCGCTGGCAAATCGCGCAATGGCAAAGTCATGCCAGCGATATCATCGACCCGCCAG
>DATCEN010000338.1:0-12123 GCA_036510015.1 Aestuariivirga sp. | reverse complement strand
GAAAAACCATTATCCGTTCACAACAATTGCTCTGGAAAACATGCAGGAATGTTGGCTTTGGCCAAGCATCTTGGTGCACCACTGGAAGGCTATGTCGCATTTGATCATCCCGTGCAAATGGCTGTGGCGGATTGCTTGTCTCGCTATACTGGTGTTGATGTTGCAAAGGCCCCTCGCGGCATTGATGGTTGTTCGGTGCCGACTTGGGCGCTGTCCATGGATAAGATCGCACTGGCTTTTGCGAAATTATGCGATCCTCAAAATAGCTCTGCGCGGTGGATTATAAATGCAGCGCGCGCCAATCCATTCCTTATTGCGGGCACGGGCCGCTTTGATACTAAGATTATGCAAGCCGTGCCACGCCTGTTCATCAAGGTGGGGGCAGAAGGTGTGTTCTGCGGCTGCATCCCTCATGCGGGCCTCGGCTTTGCGCTCAAATGTGATGATGGGGCAGTGCGTGGCGCGGAAGTCGCTGTTGCTGAAATGTTGGCACAGCTTGCGGTTTGGACGGAGGCCGAAAAAGCTGAGCTTGAGGCCTTTGCGCGTGAACCATTGCACAATTGGCGAAAGTTGTATGTGGGCGAAATAAGTGCGGCATTGCTGCATTAGCACAGGTCACAATTTTGTGTGCTTGGTTGATTGGATCATTTGGGGAAGAGTGCTTATCTTAAGACATCAGGAGATTTTCATGCGCAAGCTTTTGGCCATTCTATTCCTCATTCTCGCACCCCTATTTACGATTTCTATACCTGCAAAGGCAGACACGGCAGTTTTCGCCGGAGGCTGTTTTTGGTGTGTTGAATCAAATTTTGATAAGGTGAAAGGCGTCTCTGAAACGATCTCTGGCTATGCTGGTGGAACGATGAAGAACCCCACCTATCGTAACCACGAAGGCAACCAGGAATCTGAAAAAATTACGTTCGATCCATCGGTCGTTTCATACAAGGATTTAGTGAGATATTTTCTGCGCACCACTGATGTGGTGGATAACGGCGGACAATTCTGTGATCGCGGCGACGCCTATATTCCCGTGATCTTTGCTATGGATGCCGCTCAACGTAAAGATGCTGAAGAGGCTGAAGCAGAGGCCGAAAAGTATCTCGGGCAAAAACTTAAAACACCAATTCGCGAATTCACCACTTTCACCGATGCTGAAGCCTATCATCAAAATTACTATTTGGGCCAAAACCGCGTGTTAACGCGCTTTGGCTGGGTGAAGCAATCCTATGCCTATGAGCAATATCGCTTAGGCTGTGGCCGTGATGCGCGCGTAGAACAGCTGTGGGGCAAGGCCGCCAACACAACTGGCCAAGGCAACGATATTCTTCTGCCCGCTAAATAATTTCATCTTCGTCAGGAACCGCCTGGGCTGGCTTGGTTTTCGCCTTGGCTTTATTTTTGATGCGCGCAATGTGAAACAAAGCATCACCTCTGTTCACAATCGGCAATTGCGTGCGCCCGATGATAATACCTTCATCATCAGCAACAATTGGCACAGGATTTTCGCCCAAAGCGGTGGTGATGGCCCCCACCTCTTCGCCAGCAGCAATTCTATCACCTGCGTGGCGCGGCGAATGCAGAATGCCGCCTTCGGGTGCCCGCAACCAAGTGCTCGAATTGCTGATGGTAGGTTTGATATGCGGCGGCAAAGGTAATGCCTCTTTTATCATGCCCAAATGTTTCATCAGCCTCAGTGTGCCTTGCACGGCAGCATCAATTGCCACTTCATCAAAGCGCAAGGCTTCCCCGCCTTCAAACAGAAGCATTTTCACACCGATTTTTGCGGCCGCTTGCCGCAAACTGCCTTCTCTCAGTTTAGAAGCGAGGATGACGCGTGGGCCAAAGACTTCGGCAAGTTTCAACAAATCCGGCTCATCGGGTGTCAAACGGATTTGCGGTAAATTCGTACGGTGTAAGGCTGCCGTATGATAATCAACACCAAATTGCGCCCGTGCCACCACATTGCTGAAAAACAAATCAGCGAGCAATGAAGAGAGCGAACCACGATCTGATCCCGGAAAACCACGATTTAAATCGCGTCTGTCAGGCATATAGCGCGAATGGGTGAGAAAACCGAAGCTGTTAACAATCGGCACAGCCAAAACCGTTCCCGCCAATGGTTTATCGCGCAGCGCCGCCAATACACGGCGGATGATTTCAACACCTTGAATTTCATCGCCATGAACTACAGCAGACATAAAAAAGCATGGCCCGGATTTTTGGCCGTGCATAACATGAACCGGCAAATCAAAGCGCGTGCTATTGGCCAAAACTGAAACGGCAAGATCAATGGTTTCGGCACAACCCGGTTTGATGGAGACGCCGCCGATATCAAATGGTTTCATCCGCGGCCCCGCGTCTTGGTAAGACCCGGTTTGGCCGCGCGCTCTAAAAACTCAAGCATAAGTTTGGCCACATCTTTGCCAGAAGCCTTCTCAATACCTTCAAGGCCGGGCGATGAATTCACCTCCAAAACCACGGGCCCGGACTTGGAGCGCAACATATCAACGCCTGCAACATTAAGGCCCATACTTTGGGCGGCCCTCAAAGCAGTACTTTTTTCTGCCGTTGTCAATTCAGTTGAAAATGCTTTTCCACCACGGTGCAGATTAGAACGAAACTCGCCCACTGGCCCACGCCGTTCCATGGCAGCAACGATTTTGCGACCCACAACAAGGGCCCTGATGTCTCGCCCCTCAGATTCAGAGACGAATTGCTGCACCAAAATGTTCACTGCAGCGCTATGGAAAGCTTCGATCACAGACTTGGCTGAGTTATGAGTTTCGCCCAAAACGACGCCGATGCCTTGTGTGCCTTCTAAGAGTTTAATGACAACCGGTGCCCCGCCCACCATTTTCAAAATGTCGTCAGTGCGATCTGGGTCATTGGCGAAGGCAGTTGGCGGCAAATCCACGCCGTCTCGCGCTAGCAATTGTAACGCGCGAAGTTTGTCGCGGCTGCGGTCAATGGCAACGCTTTCATTGAGCGGATAAACCCCCATCATCTCAAATTGCCGCAACACCGCCAGACCATAAAAAGTGTGCGAGGCAGCGATGCGCGGGATCACGGCGTCAAAACCCTCAAGTTTTTTTCCGGCATAGTGCAGCTCAGGCTTTCGCGCTGTAATATTCATATAGCAGCGCAGATAATCAATCGGCACAATCTCATGTCCGCGCCCCACGGCTGTGGACATGATCCGCTGGTGCGAATAGAGTTTCGGATTGCGGGTGAGCAGAGCGATTTTCATTTCAATAACTTTCGGCGACCAAGCACAAATATACGCCCCGCATTCACCAGAAAGCGGCCTTTAATGGCTTCACGGCCCAATAGCATGGGCACACCCATATCACCACGATCAGTCAGCGTAATGTCCACCACAAAGCGGTGTTGACCCAGAACGATCTCGGTTTCAATCATAGGTCTTATCTGAGTATGGCCATTGGAGCTTTTAATGCGCTTGGCCCCAACAAGTTTCACCTCATGGAGTTTGCCGTCAAAGCGAAAACTCACGCGACGTCCAATAACTGATATGTCTTCAGCATGCAGCGCTGAACTTCTGGCGCCAGTATCAATTTTGGCCACCAGCAGACCAGTGCGAAGTTCTGGCAGCCGTACGTGTTCCTTCCAGCCTAGCTGGGGAAGAGTGAGGCGAGTTTGGCGTGGGATTGACATATGTCATTGTTAGATCGGCGCAGGCAGGATGCCAAGCCTGACAGCACAGTTAAGTTTTAGACCGTTATCCGCCTCACGCCGGCCCCGTGATCGAGGATTGCCAAGCCTAGGCAGCCCAATAGGCAGATCGCGGTTCCCGCAAAAAGCGCCCCAGTGAAGCCGTAAATTATACCAAGCGCTGCAAAGACTGCAGCGCTCAAGCCCCGCGAAGCTAGCGAGACAATGCTCAGCAGGCTAGAGCCCAACCCAGGTCGATGAGGAAGTAAGTCTTGGGCATAACTCATCTGTTGGGTGAGTAAAACAGCGTTCCCCAAGGCATAGAGTATGGCCAACAGAGACAACGTCCATAACGAGTTGGTGACCCAAAGTAACAACAAAAATCCGGCATGCGCCATACCGCCAAATACGAGAATGGCCCAAAGCTGGAAGCGCTGAACGGCCGCCCCGATCACTAACATCAATGGAATTTCTAGCAGAGCCACAAGCCCAAAAAACCAACCGAGCTGGGCAGTGCTACCGCCAAACTGTTGTATGAGCATGAGAGGGAAGAGAGTGGAAATCAAAGGATGTGGTGAAGCCATGAAACTCAGCGCCAGTAAGCGCGGACCACGGCCATCTTTGAATATCAATCCCGCGGCATCGCGCAGATTGACGAGAGCCGAGGTGCTACTCACAACTCCGCCCACCACCTGGGGCCCAAATATCCAATAGAAAATCAAACAGAGCGTGAAAGCCAGCGCCGCTATCGCGAAACTGTCTGAGCCCCGATTTGTATAAGCAATCAGGAAGCCGACGAGTCCCGGCACCACAATCCAGCTCACCGCGTAAAACGAACGCACCACGGAGTTAATCGATGCCGCATCGGCGGAGCTATGTTCTGCCGTAATGGAACGAACTGTGCCGAATAGTAACGCAAAGGCGCTGCCAGAAAGCGGCGTAGCCAACAATAAGCACATGACAAATGTTGTTGGGCTTGGCAAAATTGCAAACAGACCAAAGCCGATGGCTCCAAACAGCAAGCAAAAAAGTACGAACGTTTTGCGGCTTTTGGCAAAATCTGAGAGTGTGCCCAATACCAAATTACCCACCATGCCGACAATGCCGACACCGAATATGAGCAAAGCAAACTGTCGCTCACTCATATGCAACTGCTGTATGCCAATGATACTTTGAAACGGAAGAGTGGAAGCATAGGTAAAGCCAAGCATAACCAGCGCCAATGCAATCACGCGAATACGCGCATCTTTGGCTGCAAAAAGAATCGCTTGGAACATCCAAATATCTAAGCATAAAAAAGCCGCCGCATGAAAGCTTCACGCGACGGCCAAAATTTAAGCGGCGAAATTACTTCGCCAAGAACATCTTCTCCACATATTCCCAGTTCACCAGATTATCCACGAAAGCCTCGAGATATTTCTGGCGAGCGTTACGATAATCAATGTAATAGCTGTGTTCCCACACATCGCAACCTAAGATCGGCTGCGCGTTATGCATCAATGGGTTTTCACCATTTAGGGTTTTTGCAATGTGCAATTTGCCATCATGCTTGGTGATCCAGCACCAACCAGAACCAAATTGCGTGAGGCCCGCTTGCACAAAATCAGCGCGCATCTTGTCATAGCCGCCAAGATCAGAATCTATCGCCTTCATTAACGCCGCAGGAATTTTCTTGCCGCCACCATTGGGTTTCATCCAATTCCAGAAGTGCGAGTGGTTATAGTGCTGGCCAACATTGTTGATGAGGCCTTGAGCCTTATCAGCATAAGCCACCTTGCAAATATCTTCCACTGACGCAGCAGCCAAAGGTGAATCCTTCAACAGGTTATTGCCATTGGTGACATAAGCCAAGTGATGCTTGTCATGGTGAAACTCCAAGGTTTCCTTGGACATATAAGGGCCAAGCGCATCATAGGCATAGGGCAAAACAGGAAGTTCGAGGGCCATGGTTTTTCTCCGTTGTTTGAATGGTAACAGTCTAGGCCCGTGCGAAACAGATTGCAAATTCGGCTGGTGTTGCAATCAAGCCCTAAACAAAGGAATCCCTGAAATACCCATCCAAAAAATTACCAGCGTTAGCATTACAACAGCCACCGCCGTAGCCCACACAACGCGCTTATCCCCGCTCAGCGCTGCCAGCGGAATGAACTGTGCCGTATGAAGCCCAACAAAATGTGCCATGCGCAGATCACCGCCGGTGGTGGACCAACCAAAAAAGGTTAGGCCATGTGCATCGCTGAGCTCACCACCTACCCAATGGCCAGATTGCTGCGACATATATCCGCCAGCGATGGTGCCAAGTATAGCACCCAGCATCAAACCCAAGGCGGCAGCCTCTCGCCAGAGACTGCGTTGGCCTTGACGCCAGATTTGCCAGCCGATGAAAAATGCGGTTGCGGTCATTGAAACTGCGCCAAGCCCCATTAAGGCGTAAGCCACCGATGAGAAAATAGTTGAGTTGTTGAAATGTGAGGTGAGGCCGAAAGCAGCGCGCGTTGCGATGTAAATAGTTTCGGCCCAGCCGGCCACGACCATAATGTAAACAGCGCGATAAGTGCCGCGCGTTTTATGTTCAAGTTTGGTGAGCGCCCAACTCACTGTTGCGAATTGAATGGCAACAGCGAGAAAGAATTTCGCAGGCTTATCCCAAACGTTCACACCATTGATGAGGCGATGATCAAAACCACTGAATACCAGCATCAGCGTGGCTATCAGCAACATCAGCCAAACTGAATTCCATAGCCAAGCATGGCCGTTTCGTATGTCATCGATCAGTCCATAAAGCCTGCTCTCGCGAAAATTCCAAGCTGTGGGTGAAACGCTCATGCGGCAATCACTTTTTTTGCTAATCCAGTGCGCAGAACAATAAAGGCCAAATAGCCAATCGGCCCGAACAAGAAAGTAAGTGGTAGCAGAACAAGCAACGCAAGGCGCGCTATGCCAGACTTCATCACTTCGCGCGCAATCACAGCACCTATGAAAAGATCAAAGGCGAGATAGTGCACCCAGCCCGCCAGCGCCACCCAACGCGTGGTGAACAGCAATTGGACATGAGCCAGTGAGTCAAATCCGCCTTCGGCATTAAAGAAAAAAGCGCCGATCAAAACTGTGTAGAGTATGGCCAAGCCGAAGGGCCATAACTGCCCCGCGATCACATCGCGCAAGAATGGGCGGTTGAGCGTGACGCCTGCCGCCAAGATCAGCCAACCGACCACTGCGATAGAACTTGCCAGTTGAAATACAAAATCCGCAGTCATCAGACCCTCCCTTATCTTTACAGTGAAAACATATAATGCTCATTAACCTGACGCTGTCAACATATATTTTGACGTTGTAAAGATAAATTGCCGAGCTTATACAAAGTCCGTGGCAAAAACCTATCATCACGGGGACTTACGCGAGCAATTGCTCAATGCCGGAGAACAGGCTTTGGGCGAAATGGTAGTCGAGCAGGTCACGCTGCGCGAAATTGCCAGGCGCGCCGGCGTTTCCCATGCCGCCCCCAAACATCATTTCGCCAGCCTTGGCCATTTGCTGGCAGAGATTTCGGCGCGGGGCTATCAGCGCTTTGTCAAAGCGCTGGATGAAGCCGCCACCGCTGCTGCCGATCAACAGGCCGACCTAACCCCAGATCAACAAGCTGAAACGCGGCTGGTTGCTATGGGTCGCGCCTATTTGCGATTTGCTGAAAGCAACGCTGCCGCCTATCAGCTCATGTTTGGCCAACGCGCGAACCTGGTGATGACACCACATCTGATCGGCGCATCTTATTCTGCTTGGTCGCAAATCGTTGCGGCGGCTGGTGCTGTTGTTGGTTCAAACCATGCGGAAGCAGGTGCCTTGCATGTTTGGTCTTGTGTGCATGGGCTAGCCACGCTGAAACTTGCAGGTCGTGTGCCACCGGATTTGCCCTGGCACCACATAGAAGAGCAAACTTTGCAGATGATGATGAAGGGTATAAAATCTTGATGGGCGATTATTGGACTCTCGCGGCACTTGGCGGCGTTGCACTGGTTGCGGGCTTTGTGGATTCAATCGCTGGCGGCGGCGGGCTTCTGTGTGTGCCAGCACTTTTGTTGTCAGGGCTTGATCCGGTTTCCGTGTTGGCTACCAATAAATTGCAAGGTTCATTTGGAACGGCATCTGCTACCTATGCATTTTGGAAAAAAGGCGCACTTGAACCAAAACGTCATTTCGTCAGTATACTGACGTGTTTTGGTGGCGCTGCTCTGGGCGTTGCCGCCGTGAGCTATGCCCCCAAACAAATGCTGTCAATTATCATGCCGCCAATGCTGATCTTGATTGCGTTGTATTTTGCCTTCGCGCCAAAGCTCAGCAACCAGGCAACAAAACCCAAACTACCGCCAGCCGCCTTTGCTTTCGGCTTTGGCCCACTGCTTGGTTTTTATGATGGCATCTTCGGTCCCGGCACTGGTTCATTCTTCATGCTGGCGTTAGTTTCACTTTTTGGTCTTGGCATCGTTGAAGCGACGGGCCGCACCAAACTGTTTAATTTCACCACGAACATCGCAGCGTTGTTGATCTTTGCATTGGGTGGAAAAATTGTGTGGATCACCGGGTTGGTGATGGGTGTGGGCCAACTCATAGGCGCGCAAGTGGGTGCAAGGCTGGCGATTAAAAGCGGTGCTGCAATCATTCGGCCATTGTTGGTTATCGTTTGTTTGGCGATGGCCGCAAAACTTTTGTTTGCGAGTTAGTACCGCGTTATCGCAACGGATCGACCGTCTCCATATGGATTAGGTTTAGGCGTTGGAATCAATGCATCCACCATTTCCCAACATCAACTTTGTTGGAGCGGTATAATTCGCGAGTGCCCAAATGTTCACAGCTTGTATCTATAGCACTTCGCAGATAAAGAAGATCCGCTTCATCGAAGCTGTAATAATAACGCCAGTCACCCTCCTCACAAGTTAGCTTGCTAACATGGGTGCGAATGGATTGGGCATCGGCGCCAAGAGTGATTTCATCCGGCGAAATTTGGGTGGTGAAACCCAATCTCGGATCGCCAACGGGCAGACCCACAGGCTGCACCACCCCATCGCTAAACTCAAACAAACCCGCATGATTTTGATCGCTGCCACAACAGGGCGTAACAATCACATAGTCACGGCCCTTGGGGGCTTTGAAGAACGTAAATTCAACAGGAGTACCAGATATCATGGACAATCGCGCTGCATCGCGAAGCTGGGTTGGAACCTGCGCCGATTCGGTGAGAATTATTTTCTCACCCGAAGCCATTTTCGGCCAAGCCATTTCATTCGCGTAAGTGGGCGATGTGAATTCAATGATCATAAGTGCGAAGGCAAGTACGAATTTTTGTGCAGCTAAAGTCATCAAACTGGCTCACGGTTAGGCGCACTGGCGTCACCTTCACCCAGCGGTATTTGCATATAGACCGTATCGAGCCATTTGCCCTTTTTGCGGCCCACGGATTTCATCCGGCCTGCCACTTTAAAACCCAACTTTTCATGCACAGCAATGGAGGCAGGTTCACCACCGCCAATCACGGCGATCATCTGCCTGAACCCGCACGCCGTTGCGTGTTGCACCAACTCTCTTAGCAATTTAGCGCCAATACCGTTTCCACGCTGGTCTGCCAAAACATAAATTGAATTTTCGCAAGTTGACGCATAGGCGGCGCGCTCTCTAAATTGCGTCGCATAAGCATAACCCATGACAGTTCCATAATTCTCTGCCACAAGAAACGGCCATCCCTGGGCACTGACCGAACTGATCTTCTCTCGCGTTTCTGCCAAACTGCGCGGCACAGTGTCGAAACTTGCAGTCCCGTTTAAGACGTGATGCGCATAGATGTTCTGAATAGCCTCGGCATCTTTTAACTGCGCGGCGCGAAGCACAAGTTCCATCACATAAATGCCTGTATCCCGGTTTGCGCGCGACCCAAGATCAGCGCATGCACATCTGCCGTACCTTCATAAGTGTTCACTGTTTCGAGATTCACCATGTGGCGGATCACATGATATTCATCGGAAATGCCATTGCCGCCATGCATGTCGCGCGCCATGCGTGCCACATCCAGGGCCTTTAAACAGTTATTGCGCTTCATCAATGAAATGGCGATGGGCGAAACTTTTCCAGCATCAAGCCCGCGGCATAGAGCAAGACAACCTTGCAAGCCCAGCGCAATATCGGTTTGCATTTGTGCCAGTTTCATTTGAATAAGTTGCGTGGCCGCCAGTGGCCGCCCGAACATTTTGCGATCAAGCGTATATTGCCGCGCCCTATGCCAGCAGTCTTCCGCCGCCCCCATCACGCCCCAGGCAATGCCGAGCCGTGCTTTATTTAAACAGGAAAACGGACCACCCAAACCTTTGGCATGAGGTAGAATAGCGCCGTCTGGCACTTCCACGTTGTCGAGAACAATCTCACCAGTGATTGATGCGCGCAGTGAAACCTTGCCCTTTATCTCTGGCGTGGAAAATCCTTTCAGGCCGCGCTCAACCACAAAGCCGCGAATATCATCCGCTTCATCCTTGGCCCAAACTACGGCGATATCTGCAACTGGCGAATTGCTAATCCACGTTTTGGTTCCGTTTAACACATAGCCAGCAGACGTTTTCTTGGCTCGCGTTGTCATGGCGCCGGGGTCAGAACCGGCATCAGGTTCGGTGAGGCCAAAGCAGCCGATCATTTCGCCTGTGGCCAGCTTTGGCAGATATTTAAGCTTCTGCTCTTCGCTGCCAAATTCTTCAATCGGATGCATGACCAGCGAGTTCTGCACACTCATGGCTGACCGATAACCTGAATCCACCCGCTCAACTTCGCGCGCCACCAAACCGTAAGCCACTGAGCCCAAGCCGGAGCCGCCAAATTTTTCTGCCGTCATCATGCCGAGAAAGCCCATGGCCCCCATCTCGCGCATAATTTCTTTGTCAAAGCGCTCTTCGCGAAAAGCCAATTTCACCCGCGGCATCAGCTTGTCTTGCGCAAACGCATGGGCGGAATCGCGGATCATCTTTTCTTCGTCAGTCAATTGACTGTCGAGATTGAGCGGGTCCTGCCAGTTGAAGTTCACATGTTTTGTCATCTGTGTCTGTTCACTTAATCAGCGCACTCAACGCTTTAAATTCCGGCGTTCCAGCTTTTCCGGCCAGTTCAAACACGGCCATTTCGGCATCCACAATCTGCACACCATGATGACGCAGACGCGGCCATGCCAATTCCGCAGATTGAACCGAGCGTGACGAGCATGCATCTGCCACCACGAAAACCTCAAAGCCCGCCTGTTTCAAATCCAGCGCGGTCTGCAACACGCAGACATGCGCTTCAACGCCGCACACAAGCACTTGCTTGAAGCCACTATCTTCTAGCGTTTCAAAACGGCTACGAATTTTCTCATCGCGAAGGCCCGAAAAAGAAAGCTTCTCAAACACCGTCGCATTCTTGCTTTCCAGCTCGGGAACTGTGGGGCCAAGACCCTTGGGGTATTGCTCTGTCACAATCAGCGGCAAATCGAGCTTTTCAGCCACGCGCAAAAGCAGGCCGCATTGCTCAATCACGCGTTCAAATTCGTGAATGGCAGGCAGCAAGCGCTCTTGCATGTCCACCATCAATAAGCAGGAACGAGCCGCTTCAATCAACATGTATGCCACCTGATACTTTGAGGCCGAAAGCATAAGCTTCCGCCACTTCTTTTATTTGTTCAAACCGACCCGAAGCGCCGCCATGGCCGGCCGTCATCACAGTTTTGAGCAGTAGCAGATTGCCATCAGTTTTGAGTCCACGCAACTTTGCCACCCATTTCGCTGGCTCCCAATAGGTGACTCGCGGATCGGTCAGCCCGCCTACCGCCAGAATATGCGGATAGTTCTGGGCTGAAACATTATCTACTGGGGAATAACCAGCTATGTTTTCATAGGCCTTTTTGTCGACAATGGGATTGCCCCATTCGGGCCATTCAGGCGGGGTGAGGGGCAGGGTGTCATCCAACATGGTGGTTAGCACATCAACAAAAGGTACTTCAGCGATAATGCCGCGCCAAAGCTCTGGTGCCATATTGGCAATGGCCCCCATCAGCATGCCGCCAGCGCTGCCGCCTTGCGCAATGATGTGTCCTTGTGATGTGAATTTCTGTGCGATTAAATAGCGCGCCGAAGCAATAAAATCTTTAAACGTGTTTTGCTTTTTCTCCAGCTTACCGTTTTTATACCACTCCCGGCCTTTTTCTTGTCCGCCGCGCACATGGGCAATGGCATAAACAAATCCGCGGTCAACCAGCGAAAGTATGCCACTATTGAAGCTTGCAGGCAGGGACATGCCATAAGAACCATAGCCATAAAGCCACATTGGCGCCGTGCCATCCAACTTTGTGGTCTTGCGGTAAAGCAGCGTTATGGGGATCAACGCGCCGTCGTGGGCAGGTGCTGAAACACGTCGCGCCACATAGTCCGCCGGATTATGCCCCGATGGAAT
>DATCEN010000337.1:0-3113 GCA_036510015.1 Aestuariivirga sp. | reverse complement strand
GGAGGCTTGCTTCACCAAGTCAATAATAATACCAGCATCGGCAGGCATACCAGGCCCCGGCGAAATTACAATTGCTTCCGGCTTGGCCGAGATCACCTGACCCACTGAAATTTGATCATTGCGGTGAACCACGGTCTCAGCGCCAAGATCGCCAAGATAGTGATACAGGTTCCAGGTGAAACTATCATAATTGTCGATGAGGATAATCATTGTCCCCTCCCTGCGCGGCCTGCAAAACGCACCGCTTCTTCAGCGGCGCGGAACAAGGCTTTGGCCTTATTAATACATTCCTGATGTTCACTTTCCGGCACACTGTCGGCCACCACGCCAGCGCCTGCTTGCACAAACATTTTGCCATCTTTTACAATGGCGGTACGCAAAACGATGCATGTATCCATTTCGCCATTGGCACCGAAGTAGCCCACACAGCCGCCATAAATGCCGCGCTTGTTGACCTCAAAGCTATCGATGATTTCCATGGCTCGCACTTTAGGCGCGCCTGATACTGTGCCTGCCGGAAAGCCCGCGACAAGTGCATCAACAATGTCGTGCTTATTATCAAGCTTGCCTTCAACGTTAGACACAATGTGCATCACTTGGCTGTAGAATTCGAGAATGAACTTATCGGTAACTTTAATAGAACCAATCTCGGCTACGCGGCCCACATCATTGCGGCCCAAATCAAGCAGCATCAAATGTTCGGCGCGTTCCTTGGGGTCGGCCAACAATTCCTCAGCCAAGGCCTTGTCTTCGGTAGGTGTGGCACCACGCCGTCTAGTGCCAGCAATTGGCCTGATGGAAACCTTGCCATCGCGCACCCGCACCAAAATTTCAGGTGACGAGCCCACCACTGAAAAGCTATCAAAATCCAGATAATATAAAAATGGCGATGGGTTCACACGGCGTAATGCGCGGTAAAGTGCAAAGGGCGGCAGCGTGAATTCGCTTTCAAAGCGTTGTGACAACACCACCTGAAAAATATCGCCAGCCGCGATATGTTCTTTGGCGCGCAGAACCATGTCTTTATAGTGCTCAGGCGTCGTGTTGGAATGTTGATGGGTGATTTCTGGCGCTTCAAAATCGCGCAGCGCCATATCCAGCGGGCGATCTAGCGCATCGACAACTTCTGAAATCCGTTCAGAGGCTCTGGTGTAAGCCACGCGCGGTGAAACGCCAGCCATTGGATAAACCGGAGCAGTCACCGCGACTTCATCTTTCACACTGTCAAAGATTGCCATCACTGTGGGGCGAATCATCATCGCGTCAGGCAAGCCCAGCGCATCAGGCGGGGGATGGGGCAGGCGCTCCATCAGGCGCACCATGTCATAACCCAGATAACCGAACACACCCGCAGCCATTGGCGGCGCATCTTGCGGCAAATCAATGCGACTTTCTTTGAGCAGGGCCCGCAGCGAAGTAAGAGCATCTGCTGCCACAGGCACAAAGCCTTGGCGTTCATCAGCCAAAGCAGTGCGATTGATTGATGCAGCACCACCTTCAACTTTCCAGATCAAGTCAGGGTTCATGCCGATGATGGAATAGCGCCCGCGCACAGCTCCTCCTTCAACCGATTCCAGCAAGAATGAATAACGCGCACCCCGCGCCAACTTCAACATGGCCGAAACTGGCGTTTCAAGATCAGCAACCAGCCTGGTCAACAGAATTTGCGGTTGGCCTGCATCATAGGTTTTGGCAAAGCTTTCATAATCCGGCAAGAAGGCCATGGCTTACTCCACCGCTGGCGCTTCGCCATTGTTGACCAACTTCCACAAATCATTGTTGAGCTTTACCCCAGCAGACTTTTTCAGGTCATCAACCAAACCTGATTGCAGATCGTTGACAAAGCCGCCTTGAATTTGATCTCTCGCTTTGGTGAAATCACTATTTTTCATATCCACTACGGGCATTGTGTCTTTGACAATTTGCATGATGCGTGCAGACTTGCCGTCACCGCCAGCAGAAAAAGCAAAGCCCTGGTCAGGCACGCCAAAGGCAGCTGCCAGCTCACGACCATCAAACTCGTCCGATTGCTGATTACGTTTGAGGTCGCTTATGGTTTTAACCGTGGCACCTGCATCCTTCGCCGCATCATCTAGAGTCTTTCCACCTTGAAGCGCCGTGACGATGGCTTTGGATTTGTCGATAGCAGCTTGGCGCACACGAGCAGCCACCACATCAGCCGTGACTTTATCTTTCACCTGCTCAAATGGTTTGAGTGCGGAAGGGATCACCGAGCGCACATCATACCACATAAATCCGTCACCCACTTGAATGGCATCATTGTCCACGCCAACATCAGACGTGTACATGGCTTTCAGGGCTTCTGGACTGATCGTCGCTGAAATATCAACGCCCTCTTGGTTTTGACCAGAGGCTGAAATAGGTGGCACGACAATGAGGTTCAGCCCTTGTGTCTTGGCGATGTCCTCCAGTTTAAGGTTTTTGGCGCGGGCGTCTTCAACCGTGTTGTACACTTCTTGAAGTGCGGCCTTGGCTTTCTCAAGTTGAACCCGCTGGGTGAGTTCGGCTTTTGATTGTTCAAATGTTGGATTGACGGCAGGGATCACTTTTACTGCTTTGAGCAAAGCTGTTGCCAAAGCACCTTGCACTGGCTCGCTCACTTCACCTTCTTTAAGTGCGAAGGCCGCATCACCAATGGCCTTATCAAGGAAATCCTCACGCAGCTTTTCTGTTTGAAGGATGTCGCTTTCCTTCAAACCATTTTCCGCGGCGATTTTCATAATATCTTCGCCAGCTGCAATGCGGGCCTTGGCTTTGGCTGCGTCATCAACACTTTTAAAGCTCAGCTGTATGATCGTGCGCTTTTCGGGTGTGCCGAATTCGCCCTTGTGTTGCTCCCAAGCTTTTTGCAACTCATCGTCGGAAACCTTTTGGGCCGATGCAATCGTAGCTGCATCTGCCACCATCACAACGCCGGTGCGATATTCGGGCGCTGTATAAGTTGCCGGGTTTTTTTGATACTGCGCCTGCAAATCAGCATCAGTGGGTGCCGCAGTATCTGCGGCTGTGGCAGTCACATCAAAATATTTCACATCGTGGGTCTCACCCTCATATTGGTTGAGAGCATCGCTTAAAGTTTTTGGCAAAGCCAA
>DATCEN010000336.1:0-2025 GCA_036510015.1 Aestuariivirga sp. | reverse complement strand
CACAAATTCTTCCTTGGTCAGGCGGCCAGTGTTCACGCCTGCTGTCCACAATACGGGCAAGCGATCTTGCAAGCCGCCCGTGCCATTGGGAATTTGCGTGAAGTTTTTCAGCCCCATTTGCTTTTGCTTCAGCGTGAAGGCGCAATGATCGGTGGCCACCACTGAGAGTGTGCCCGACTGCAACCCAGCCCATAGCGAATCCTGATGCTTTTTATTGCGAAAGGGCGGGCTCATCACGCGGCTGGCCGCATGGTTCCAATCTTTGTTTTGATATTCGCTATCATCCAACACCAGATATTGCACCAGCGGCTCACCATAAACCCGCATGCCCGCTTGCTTGGCGCGGCGGATGGCATCGTGGGTTTGTTCACAACTCACATGCACAATGTATAATGGGCAGCCTGCCATATCAGCAATCATAATGGCGCGATTTGCCGCTTCGCCTTCCACTTCGGGAGGCCTGGAATAACTGTGACCCTCAGGCCCGGTTACGCCACGCGCCAATAGATCAGCTTGCATGCGCGCCACCACGTCGCCATTCTCGGCATGCACCAGCGGCAGTGCGCCAAGCTCCGCACAACGGCGGAATGAATTATACATCTCATCGTCATTCACCATCAATGCGCCTTTGTAGGCCATGAAATGTTTGAAGGTGTTGATGCCGTAAGTTTTCACCACGGTTTCCATCTCATCGTGAATTTGTGGGCTCCACTTGGTGATCGCCATGTGGAGCCCATAATCAGCGGCGGCGAGCTCGCCTTTGTGACGCCAAGCTTGATAGGCTGCGAGCAGGCTTTCGCCGGGCGCTGGCAGGCAGAAATCCACTGTCATGGTGGTGCCACCGGCAAGGCCCGCCTTGGTGCCGGATTCAAAATCATCCGCCGTTGAGGTGCCCATGAAGGGCATATCCATATGCGTGTGAGGATCAATACCGCCGGGCATCACGTAACAGCCGGTGGCGTCAATCGTGGTGTCACCCTTGAGGCCAAGGCCCACTGCTTTGATCTTGCCATCCTCGATAAGCACATCGGCCTTCTCGGAAAAATCGGCGTTGACAACTATTCCGTTTTTTATCAGCGTTGTAGGCATCGATCTTTCCTTTCAACTTTAGCCCTCTCCCCGCGAGGAGAGAGGGTTGAGGCATGTGTGTATTTACTTCAACGCAGCTGCGGCTTTCGTCACCACATCAGTCCAAGCGCCTTCGGGCTTTTTGGTGATGACAGGATCAGAACCGCCGGAGAGTAGTGTTGCAACTGTGCGATCAGCGGCAGCGACATCCAGTGTTCCGTCTGAGCCATCCACCAACTTGCTGACTTCATCCACCATTGTGGCCTGATGAGCTTCGGTTTGTTGGCCTGAAGCATCATTCTTCATCACGTCGGCGACTGCACCTTTGGGGTCTTTGGCCAGATCATTCCAGCCCATCATCGAGGCTTTCACGAATTTGGCCATGGTGGCAACGAAGGCCGGGTCTTTCAATCTGTCTTGCTCAACGTAAAGACCGTCTTCTAAAGTGGCCACACCCATGTCTTCATATTTGAACACCACGAGGTCATCGGCCTTCACGCCCGCTTCCAGCACTTGATGATATTCATTGTAAGTCATCGTCGAGATGCAGTCCGCTTGCTTTTGTAACAGCGGATCAACGTTAAAGCCCTGTTTCAAAACCTTGATGTCGGTATCGGTTTTGAGGCCGAGCTTCGACATCCATGATAAGAATGGATATTCATTTCCATAGAACCACACGCCGAGAGTCTTGCCCTTCAAATCAGCTGGCGTTTTGATGCCCGTGTCCTTGCGGCAGGTGAGCATGAGGCCCGAATGTTTGAAAGGTTGTGCGATGTTCACTAGCATATTGCCTTTCTCGCGCGATGCGAGGGCAGCGGGCAGCCAATCCACGATCACATCAGCACCGCCACCTGCGATCACTTGCTCAGGCGCAATGTCTGGGCCGCCCGGCTTGATCTCAACGTCAAGGCCAGCAGCTTTGTAATAACCTTTTTCCTGCGCCACATAATAACCAGC
>DATCEN010000335.1:0-4250 GCA_036510015.1 Aestuariivirga sp. | reverse complement strand
TGAAATCGATTCAAACGAAAAAAAAGTGAGTGAGCGGGTCATCCATCTTTGGGGCGCTTTGCGGCCATTGGTCGGAGGCACAGCATTTGTGAAAATAGACGCGGCCACAATTGCTGAATTGTTTGCGAGGTTGATTGAACGTTATCCCGGTATGGAGTCTCACATTCAACGGGGTGTTGCCGTTTCCATCAATGGTGAAATATACCGCGACAACTGGGGAACGCCATTGCCTGCGGGTGCGGAAATTTATCTGATGCCCCGCGTGCCGGGGGGCTGATTGGATTTCCGAGAGAGGTTTAAATGACACGCAAAGATGCCTTGGCACTTGATCGCGCTGACCCTTTTTCAAAGAAGCGAAAGCTGTTCAAACTGCCTAAGAACAAAATCTATCTGGATGGCAATTCGCTGGGCGTTTTACCAAAAGCATCAATCGCTCGCGTAAAGCATTTGGTGGAAGTGGAATGGGGGCAGGATCTCATCACGTCGTGGAATAAGCATGGATGGTGGAATTTGCCACAGGTTATTGGTGACAAAATTGCTAAACTGATAGGGGCAGTTCCAAACAGCGTGGTCGTAGCAGATACGATCTCCGTCAATTTGTTCAAGGTTCTGTCAGCGGCGATGACGATGCGCCCTGAGCGGAGAGTAGTCCTGAGCGACAGCGGAAACTTTCCTTCAGATCTATATGTTGCGCAGGGCCTCTCGCGGTTCTTGACTGGCAAGGTTGATTTTAAGATCGTTGGGCCAGAACAAATCGTTGAAGTAATTTCTGAGGATGTTGCTGTCGTGATGCTAACCGAAACTGATTATCGCTCGGCGCGCCGCCACGATATGCAAGCCATCACAGCCAAGGCCCATTCAGTTGGTGCTTTGGTGATTTGGGATTTGGCTCATTCTGCTGGGGCGGTACCCGTTGATCTCTTGGCCTGTAATGCGGATTTCGCAGTTGGCTGCACTTACAAATATCTCAACGGAGGCCCAGGAGCCCAAGCTTTCCTTTTTGTAAATCCACGATTGCAACAGTCTGCTGTTCCTGCATTGGTTGGATGGTGGGGACACGCTAACCCTTTTGCCTTCTCAATTGATTTTGTGCCGGCTGACGGCGTGCGGCGGTTCCAATCTGGTACCCAAGGCATGCTTAATATGGTGGCGCTTGATGCAGCGATGGACGCATGGAAGGGCGTATCGATGGAGCGCCTCTACGCTAAAGCAGTGAAGCAATGTGCGATGTTTACCGAACTTGTTGAGCACCAGTGCGGCGAGTTTGGCGTTTCACTTTATGGCGAGCACAATTTTCACCAGCGCGGCAGCCATGTTTGCCTGCAACACCCACATGCCTATGCTGTGATTCAGGCGCTTATCAGTCGCGGTGTGGTTGGTGATTTTCGAGCACCAAACTTGATGCGCTTTGGTTTCACACCTCTCTATACTTCTTATGTGGATGTTTTTGATGCCGCCCAGCATTTGTATGAAGTTCTCTCCAAGCGTCTCTGGAACAAAAAGAAGTTTTTGACGAAACAATCCGTTACTTGACCACGCCAGCTTTTCTATCTGCGTCACGCAATTCTCGTTTGCGTTTGGCCGGATCACCAAAACCTCCGCCACCGGGCAGTTCCACGATCAGCGCATCACCTGCGGGCACGAGATGAATTCCCTTGTCAGGCAAATGTGGGCCTGAGCCAAGTCGCGCAACGCCAAGTGAGCCGGGCTTGCCGCCCTCTCGGCCTTGGGCGGCATTCTTGATCCGATCGAAAGTTGCGGCTGAAATTGTGAAGGGCGTATTTTCACGGTTCCGCACTTCAATGCGTTGGGCAAGCCCGCCGCGCCATTCGCCTTCACCGCCACTATTGGCCAAAAATTGCTTCTCTTTGAACCATAGGGGGCATTGTCCTTCAATGATTTCGATGGGAATTCCACCTATTCCCGATGGAAAGGCCATACAGGCTAAGCCATCCTTGCCCGGCCTTCCGCCGATACCACCTAGCCCAATTGCCAAAACCGAATATTGCTGGCCATTCACGAGCTGTTCCATTGACACGCGGCCATGTGCGGAGTTGAACATCAGCATCCAGATGGAGCCCGCACTTTCCGCCTGAACTTGGCCAGGCAAAACTTGGCAGAGGCAACCGAAAACTGCATCTGCCAACATCTGTCCGGTCACGTGGCGTGAGGTTACGGGTGACGGGCGGATCGGATCAACAACCGTATGCGGATCAGTTTCAATTTCGAAACAGGAAAGCGAACCAATGTTGTTGGGTACATGCGGTGCGATGATCGCTTTCAGTGCAAAGACGGTGTAGGCCTCTGTATAAGTGCGCGGCGAATTGATGCCGAAAATCGAAACTTCAGATGTGCCGCGATAGTCAACTTTTACATGCCCACCCCTGATTTTCAGTTTTGCTTTTATGGTGATGGGTTTCTCATAACCATCAAGGGGCAATGCGTAAGACCATTCACCCTCAGGCAACTTTCTGATCGCTTCAAGTGCGCCTTTCTTAGACTGGGTGAGGATGTGGTTGCCGAGTTTGTCGAGGGATTTGAGTTTAAACTCACTCATCATTTCCACAAGCCGACGAGCGCCGGTATCATTGGCAGAAACCAATGAAAGAAGGTCACCTTTAACTTCAATCGGGTTTCGTGTGTTGCCGAGAATGACTTTCATCAAATCGTCATTCAAAACGCCTTCCTTGCGGAACATCATATGCGGGATGTAGGTGCCTTCCTCAAACGATGAATTGGCTTTGGCCGAAAAACCGATGCCGCCTACATCAATCAAATGACAGGTCGATGCAAAAAATGCGACGAGCTTTTTGTCGAGAAACACCGGCGTCATCATAACATAATCAAACAAATGTCCGGTGCCTTGCCATGGATCGTTGGTGACGTAAACATCACCTGGCTTCATGGTAGATTGCGGATAATGTGCGAAGAAATGCTTCACCGCAGTGGCCATTGTGTTCACATGGCCCGGCGTTCCCGTCATTGCCTGTGCAATCATATCACCAGCAGGATTATAAACCCCGGCAGAAAGATCGCCAGCCTCGCGTGTGATGGTACCAAAAGCTGTGCGCAATAGCGATTGTGCTTGTTCTTCCACCACCGCAATGAGGCGGTTCCACATCACTTGGGTCTGGATGGATTCGAGCGCTTTCTTGCTCATTTGCTTATCTCCATCACAATGTGGCCTAAACTATTTATTTCAGCAATGAAGCGACTGCCTAATATTGTTGATGTTTCATGTTCTGCGATTATTGCAGGGCCTTTAATACGTGCACCTGTTTTCATATCAAAGCGCCAATAGACTGGAGCATTTACCAGTTTTCCTGAAGCTGCATCAAACAGGCGCCTTGTGCGGAGAGGCTTTGGTGCAGCTTGCTTCGGCGCCTTTTGCGCGGCTCCAACTTTTGACTGCGGCGAAGAACTGGTCACAGACCAAGTGATGGCTTCAACTTGCTGATTGGGAATAGTGAGGCCGTAAACTGACTTATAGGCCTTCTCAAAAGCGGCCTTTAGCGTTCTGCCATCCTGGTCACGCAACGCGCGCGAGGGAATGTTGATTTGAATTTCGTGGCCTTGGCCAACATAACGGCAATCCGCTTTGATTTTTATAGATGGCTTACCTTTTGCCATGGCTGGTTGCACAACTGCGTTGGCCGCCATCGCCATTTCCCGCAGCAACTTATTGACTTTCTGGGCATCGAATATATCGAGCGTAACTATGGCGCTCTTGGTGATTTCATAAGCCACAGGCGCTTGGAGAAAGCCAATGGCGGAGCCAACACCTGCACCAAGGGGCACTATAATTTTACGAACGCCAACTTTTTCAGCGAAACGGCAGGCATGAAGGGGTGCTCCACCGCCAAATGCAATCATTACACATTGGGTGATGTCCTTGCCCCGCTCAATGGCATGAACCCGCGCGGCGTTGGCCATGTTCTCTTCAACGATTTCAGTCACCCCAGCTGCAGGCCAAAAATCTTTGAGCCCCATTGGCTCTCCAATTTGCACTTTGAAAGCAGATTGGGCCGCGGCAACGTCGAGCTTTACTTTGCCGCCAGCAAAGAATTCAGGATCAATTTTACCGAGGCAGACATTGGCATCGGTAACGGTCGTTAGAGCGCCTCCACGGCCATAGGAAATGGGGCCGGGCATGGAGCCTGCACTATCAGGGCCAACAGTTAGGCGGCCCATTTTGTCAATGCGGGCGATTGATCCACCACCTGCGCCGATCTCTACCATCTCAATAACCG
>DATCEN010000334.1:0-4217 GCA_036510015.1 Aestuariivirga sp. | reverse complement strand
GAGAATGCCTTGATCGAGTTGCGTGCGGATGGCCACGATGGGGACCAAGATCGGCACCGTGATTAAACCGGAAATGATGAGATCTTTTGCAATCTCACGCGGCGAAAGAACTTTGGCTTCGCTTTTAGCGCTGCCAGATTTAGGAGCTGCAGACATCGCTTATATCTTCTCCACTTCCGGTTTGCCAAGCAAACCCTGGGGCATGAATATCAACACCAGCACAAGAATGGCGAAGGCCGCCACGTCTTTATATTCCACCGAGAAGTAAGCCGACCACATCACCTCAATAAGGCCGATGAGCATGCCGCCGAGCATGGCGCCTGGAATAGAGCCGATGCCACCCAGCACGGCAGCGGTGAAGGCCTTGATGCCCGCAGCAAAGCCAACGTGGAAATCAGTCACATTATAATACATGAAGAACATGAAGCCGGCGAAAGCTGCCAATATCGCGCCCAAGATGAAGGTTATTGAAATCGTGCGGTCAACATTGATGCCGAGAAGGGCTGCCATTTTGGTGTCCTGCTCACAGGCGCGCTGGGCGCGGCCCAATGCTGTGCGTTGAATGATCAATGTAAACACCGTCATCAGCATCAGCGTGGAAAGGATAATCCCGATTTGCATGTAGGACAGCGTCACCGCAAAATCTTGCGTGCCCACAGATTTGGTCATCAACACGAATTTGCCTTTTATGATTGGCTGAATGGGTTTGGAGCGACCTTCTTGGGCAATGCGCACAAACTCTTGCAACACGATAGACATGCCAATTGATGAAATCAGGGGGGCCAAACGAAAAGAACCGCGCAAGGGGCGATAAGCCACACGTTCAATAGTCCAGTTAAAAGTCGCCGCAACTGCCATTGAAATGGCAATCACCAAAGCCAGCGCCAAAGCAATAGCAAAAGGCCCGCTGCCTCCTGTGAGGCTAAACATCAAAAGTACAATGAATGTTGTGATAGAGCCGACCATGAAAACGTCACCATGGGCGAAATTGATCATCCCGATGATGCCGTAAACCATCGTATAGCCGATGGCTATCAATCCATAGATGGAACCCAGCGTCAGGCCGTTAATCAGCTGCTGCAGAAAATACACTTATACTACGCTCCCGAACCCATGACGCTTCTTGGTGTTCCATTGTATTCCGGAACTTGCCTGTTAGGTCTATCGAAGCCCGTGACAATTGACAAGTATTAGATTCAAAGCGGTTTGAAGCGCGTAACTTGACAAGCAAATGCTCAGCCTATATCAAGCCGTCATATATCGATTTGGCATATGCTTTCACAGAGTTTTCCTCCCAATGGCTATGAACGTCCGCACCCTTTGCCTCGGCATCCTGACTTTTAGGGAGGCTTCTGGCTATGAATTGAAGAAGGAAATTGAAGATGGTTCGTTTAGCCACTTCATTGATGCTTCTTATGGTTCGATTTATCCAGCCCTCACCCAAATGAATGCTGAGGGCCTGCTGACTGTGCGTTCAGAGGAGCAAGCCGGAAGGCCAGACAAAAAGGTCTATGCAATAACTGAACAAGGCCGCACCGTGCTGGCCAAAAGCCTTTCAGTGCTGCCGGCCAAAGATAAATTCAAGAGCGAGTTTTTGTTTGAGATGTTGATGCAACATTTCATCAGCAAAGACCACATGGATGAGGCCATCGACAAGCAACATGCTGATCTGCTCGAAGATCTGGCACATATCGCACAGAAGCGCGACCGCGTTTGTGAAGTTGGATCAAAATTTGTCATGGGCTACGCCGATAGCGTTTTGCGTGCGGCTGCCAATTATTTGGAGGCGCAGTGCCCGCGCCTCAAGAAATCAAAAGCTAAAGCAGCGGAGTGAATTTATGAAACCACAATTTGCCATGGGCCTAGTGGCCTTGACATTGTTCACGACTGTTGGCGTGGCAACGGCCGAGGTGCCCGCACCGCCTACTATTTCAGTTCTCACCGCTACCAAAAAGCCGATCAATGAACAGTTGAATGTAACTGGTTCATTTGCTGCAGGCGAAATGGTGTTGGTTACGCCTGAAATTGAAGGCCTTTTGGTGATGGATTTTCTCGCTGAAGAAGGCGACACGGTAAAGAAGGGCCAGACTTTGGTTGACCTCAATTCCGCGGCCATTGATATTCAATTGCAACAGGCGATGATTTCGCGAGACAAGGCCTCGGCGGATTTAGAGCGCATCACCAAGCTGCGTTCAACAGGCGTTGAAACCCAAGCAAATTTTGATCTCACCAAATCTACGTTTGATTTGGCCGTGTCACAAATCGCGGCCCTACAATTAAATAAATCGCGTAGTGAGATAAAATCTCCAGTGGATGGCTATATCGCTACCCGCACTGTGCAAATTGGCAGTGTGGCTTCGGCCTCCAAACCGGCTTTGTATCAAATCGTGCGCGACGGCGAAATTGAATTGCAAGCCGAAGTCCCAGAGAGTGATTTGCCGCGTGTGAAGCTTGGCCAAATCGCCAGCATAACAGTGAATGGCCTAAGCCAGCCAGTGATGGGCGAAGTGAAATTAATTTCACCTCAAATCAATCAGCAAACCCGCATCGGCATTGCTCATATTGCCGTTAAATCAGATCAACGCATCCCACTTGGCACCTTCGGTCGCGCAACCATAACTCTGGCTGCAGAAGAAGGTGTTGGCTTGCCGATGACAGCAGTTACCTTTGGCGACAATGGCCCCACTGTGCAAATCGTCAAAGACGGCAAAGTGCAGGTTCGCAAGGTCACCACTGGTCTTGTTGGAACAGATGATATTGAAATTACCAAAGGCGTTGAAGCGGGTGAAACCTTTGTAGCAAGGGCCGGTTCTTTCGTACGTGACGGTGATGCCGTAACGCCCGTGGCTTTGACACAATAACTGAGAGAAATAGTGAAATGAATTTCAATTTTTCAGCTTGGTCTATTCGCCATCCAGTCCCACCCATCCTCCTATTTATAATCCTGACGATCATTGGCATCGTCAGTTTCAAAAACATGGCGATTGAGCAATTCCCCAACATTGACGTGCCGATCATCGCCGTCTCAGTTTCAGAGCAGGGTGCAACACCTGCAGAACTTGAAGTGCAAATTACCAAGCTCATCGAAGATTCAGTGGCTGGCATATCGGGGGTTAAACATATCACCTCCACCATGTCTGACGGCGTTTCTACAACAGCAATTGAATTTCGCCTTGAAGTGCCAACCCAAAAGGCTTTGCAAGACACCAAAGATGCAGTGGCGCGTATCAGGTCAACGCTGCCTGCGGGCGTTGACGACCCAGTCGTCACAAGTGTTGACGTGGAAAACCAGGCCATTCGCACTTATGCCGTGACGGCCCCCGGCATGACGTTAGAACAGCTCTCCTGGTTTGTGGATGATAAGGTCAAGCGGGCACTGCTAGGCGTGAACGGCGTTGGCCGTGTGGAACGTTACGGCGGCGTTGACCGAGAAATTCGCATCAATCTTGATCCGGCCAAGCTGCAAGCTTTTGGCGCAACGGCGGCACTTGTGAATGGGCAAGTGGCTAACACCAACTCGGATTCAGGCGCAGGCAAAGGCAATGTCGGCGGGCAAGAACAAGCCATCCGCACTTTGGGCGGAGCCAAATCTATTGATGATTTGAAATCGACTAAAATCACGCTGCCCGGTGGCCAAGCCGTGCGCCTTGATCAATTAGGCGACGTGATAGATAGCAGCGCCGAACAAACCACGTTTGCCCGCTATCAAAGTCAAGGCGTTGTTGCTTTCTCTGTGTTCCGCGCCAAGGGCGCAAGCTCAACCGATACCGCGACGCGCGTTGAAGACGCGATTACAAAAATCACCAACGATGCCAAGGGTGCTGCTAGTTTCTCAGTGGTGGATGATACGGTCTACTTCATCTACGGCAACTATACAGCCGCCATGGAAGGCCTGATCGAAGGCGCATTGCTGGCCGTGCTTGTTGTATTGATTTTCTTACGCAATGTTCGCGCCACGTTGATTACCGCTGTTTCTTTGCCGCTTTCGGCTCTGCCTACGTTCTGGGCAATGAGCATGCTTGGCTTCTCACTCAATCTCGTGTCGTTCCTCGCCATCACATTGGCAACCGGTATATTGGTTGACGACGCAATTGTAGAAATTGAAAACATCGCCCGCCATATGAAGAGCGGCAAAACGCCTTACCGCGCTTCGATGGAAGCCGCTGATGAAATTGGTTTGGCCGTTATTGCAATCACCTTCTCGGTAATCGCCATTT
>DATCEN010000333.1:0-17461 GCA_036510015.1 Aestuariivirga sp. | reverse complement strand
TGGGTAAATTTTTTAGGCAGCTCTCGCTTCAATTCTCTGGCTACCAAGGCAATCGTCGCTAGGGGTGTGCCTAATTCATGCGCAGCAGCTGCAGCCAAACCATCGAGAGCAGATAGTCTTTGTTCGCGCGCTAATACCAATTCTGTCGCTTGTAAGGCCGCAGACATCACGCGGGCTTCTTCGGCAATGCGCCGCGCATAGATCGCGGAAAATACCGTGGCGCAGACAATGGCTGCCCAAAGGCCGCCAAGATAAAGATGGGGCAGAATAAATGCCTCTGCCCCCGCCCAAGGCAGGGGTCTGTGGAAAAAGGCCAATGCTGATGAACAGGCCAAGGCGATTAGGCCAAGACTGACTGTCCAAACCATCGGCAATGAAGTCGCCGATACCGTTACTGGCACTAGAAACAAAATGGCAAATGGGTTTTCAAGCCCACCCGTCAGATAGAGAAGCCCGGCTAACTGCAAAATATCATAACCTAATAGCAAAGCGGCAGCACGGCCCGACACCCGCTGGCTGCCACGCCACCGTAAGGCTAGAAAAACATTGATCCATGCTGACAAGGCGATCAGTGCTAGGCATGATGACAATGGTAAATGATAGGCTAATAAAAATTCAACCACCAAGACAGCGGCCGATTGGCCAATGACGGCCAGCCAGCGCAAGCGCACAAGGGTGCGCAAACGCAATAATCCATAGGTCGTTCGTGTGGCAAATTGGGATGTTTCGAGTATTGGCGCGGACATTTCCAAAGGATAGGGCGAGATAGGCCCGGCCACAACAGGCTCGATTTAGTAAGTCAGCTTGTGCTATGATCCGGCAATGACCACTGTTAATTCTATGATTTATCCGTTCTTTGAGATGAACCGCCTCGTTGTACAACCATTTCGTTTAATGGCGGAAACTGGCCTCAGTTTTTGGGAAAATTCCGCCAATCCTTGGCGCGAGTCGGCGATGGCTAAACAGGCCACCGCAACTTTGACAATGTTTGAACGCGCCACACGGCACTTTGTAAAGCCGGCTTTTGACATCAAACAAGTTGCTATCAGCGGTAAGCCCATGACAGTGGATGAACAGATTGTCTGGCAAACACCATTCTGTAAATTGTTGCATTTCGCTAAGCCGGATTTTCGCGAGCCACAGCCCAAACTGTTGCTGGTGGCGCCCATGTCTGGTCACTTTGCCACTTTGCTGCGCGATACCGTTAAAGAGATGTTGCCGAAGTTTGATTGCTATGTGACTGATTGGCAGGATGCGCGCGACATTCCGCTTTCGGCTGGCGCATTTGATCTTGATGATTACACCGACACGATAATCGACATTCTTCACCATCTGGGTGAACGCGCTCATGTCATGGCGGTGTGCCAGCCTTCCGTTCCGGTTCTGGCTGCTGTTGCGATGATGAGCGAAGTAGAGGACAAATTGGCTCCGCTTTCGATGGTGCTGATGGGTGGACCAATTGACACGAGCAAAAGCCCTACTGCCGTCAACGACATGGCTGATGGCAAAGACTTAAACTGGTTTCGCGATACGGTTGTGATGACTGTTCCTCCCAATTGTGCGGGCGCAGGTCGTTTGGTCTATCCCGGCTTTATGCAGCTGAGCGGTTTTTTGTCGATGAACATTGATCGCCATATCAAGGCCCACCGCGAACTTTATCACAGCCTCGCCAAAGGCGATGACGCGGATGCCACCCGCCACGAAACATTCTATGATGAATATATGGCGGTGATGGATCTCACGGGTGAGTTTTATTTGCAAACAGTGGAGCGGGTTTTCATCCATCAAGATTTCCCAAATGGCACTTATCAATATCGTGGCGGCAAGGTTGACCCTTCGTTGATCACCAAGACAGCCTTACTCACCATCGAGGGTGAACGTGACGATATTTCAGGCCGAGGGCAGACCGAGGCCGCACATCAATTGTGCATTAACATTCCAGCCCAAAAGAAAAAACATCACTTACAGATGGGAGTTGGCCACTACGGCGTTTTCTCAGGTTCTAAATTCAGGGCCGAGATTGCGCCAATGATCGCCACATTCCTCAACGCGCAAAAAGCTTGAAGTCTCTATTGCAACACTTTTCGGTGCGGCGTGCGACACCGCCTGCACCTGAGCCGCAGCTTCTGGAAATTGACGGAAGAACTGTGACGCTTCGCTTTAGGCGTAATGCAAGCGCCAAGCGCATGGTGCTAAGGCTTGATGGCATCACGGGTGGCTTGGTGATGACTTTGCCGAAGCGCACAAACCTGAATGATGCGTTGCGTTTTGCTGAACTCTCCCGCGATTGGATTTCACGCACCTTGGGCAAGCAACCTGAGCCCACAAAATTGGTGGACGGAAGTTCGGTTCTCTACCACGGGCGCTTGCATGTGGTGCATATCACCGGTGGCCCGCGCGGAGTGGTTCAGGTTATCCAAGGTGGCTTGCATGTGCCGGGCAAACCTGAACATGCTTCGCGCCGTTTGAAAGATTTTCTTGTCGCTGAAGCCAAGCGCGAACTTGCTTCAGCTTCGCGCCGTTACGCTGTTGCAATGGAAACGAAATTTACGCGGATTTCAATTCGCGATCAAAAAAGCCGCTGGGGTTCTTGTTCAGCTGGTGGCGTTCTGTCTTATTCGTGGCGGCTCATCCTCGCACCCCCTGAAGTGCTGGATTACGTTGCCGCACATGAAGTGGCGCATTTGCGTGAGATGAACCATGGCCCACGATTTTGGCGGTTGCTTTTAACCCAATGTCCACATGCCCGCACAGCCAAGCAATGGCTTAAGGCACACGGCCGCGAAGTGCATCAATATCTTTAATAAAGCCCGGTATTTTGCTGTGACGCAGACTTTGATTTGCCGAACAGTAATTCAAACAAACTCTTTGGCGCTTCTTTAGGTTCAGGAGATTCAAGATTTGTTGTTTGTGCTTGCGCAGAAACTGGCGGCGCATTGGTGTCGCCGGGTAATGGCAACCAATTGAGGCCTTTGTGCGCTGGCTCCATCACATCGCGCCAGATTTGGGCTGGCAATGAGCCGCCGGTTACATCTTTTGTCGGTGAATTATCGTCATTGCCAAGCCACACTGCGGCCGTGAGATAGGGTGTGAAGCCCACAAACCATGCGTCGCGGTAATCCTGACTGGTGCCGGTTTTGCCGCCAATATCCCAGTTTCCAAACTGGGCTTTAGTGCCGGTTCCTTCGCGCACCACAGCGCGTAAAAGTTGGTTCATCTCGCCTAAGTATTCTGGTGTGATAACCTGCCCGAGGCCACTGCCTTTGTGCTCGTAAAGCACTTTGCCATCGCGTGTGGTAATGCGCTTTACCACCCAAGGTGCAACCGCAGTGCCGCCATTGGCGAAGGGGACAAATGCTTGAGTCATCTCTAAGGGCGTTACCTCAGAGGTGCCAAGTGCCAAAGAAGCATCGTGGCCCAAGGTAGAAGAAATCCCTAAGCGCTGTGCCGTTTGCACAACCTTATCTGGCCCGAGGGCAACAATAAGCCTTGCCGCAACTGTGTTGATGGATTGAGCGAAGGCCTGTTGCAAAGTAACCTGCCCCAAATATTTATGCTTGTAGTTTTCCGGCGACCAATTGCCAACTTTAAAAGGCGCATCAGTTTCAATGGATTGCGGATTATAACCATTCTCCATGGCCGTGAGATAAACGAAAGCTTTGAAAGCAGAGCCAGGTTGACGCACCGATTTTGTGGCGCGGTTATATTGACTTTTTTCATATGACTTTCCACCAACCAAAGCCAAGACAGCACCCTGATTGTCCATGACCACCACGGCACCTTGCGAGACAGACAGTTTCTCACCACTGGCTTTGAGGCGGCCTGCTAGAGAATTTTCGGCATTGGCCTGAATGGCAGGATCAATCGAGGTTTCGATAATGATAGACTGATCATAATCCTTCACCAGTTGGGAAAGCTGACTGTCAATCCAATCAACCGCATATTGACGTTGCGAGTGAGAGACCGCTGGGCGGGCATTGGTCTCCTCGTTTGTGGCATCAAGCGCATCAATGGGTGAAAGAAAGCCTTGATCTTGCATGGCCGCGATGACCAGTTTGGCACGCTGTGTGCTTTCATCATGATGATTGATTGGATCATAAGTAGTTGGTGCTTTCAAACTGGCCGCAAGGCGAGCGGCTTCCATCACCGAAAGTTCGGAGGCGGACTTGTTGAAGAATGTATGCGCGGCTTGTTCAACGCCATAAGCGCCACCGCCAAAATAAACACGGTTGAGATAAAGCTGGAGTATTTCATCTTTGGTGAAGCGCGATTCGAGCCAGATCGCCAGCACGGCTTCTTGGGCCTTGCGGGTCAAGGTTTTTTCCTGCGTGAGAAACAAGTTTTTAGCCAATTGTTGCGTGAGCGTTGAACCACCTTGCACAAAGTGTCTGGCCAAAATGTTGCGGCCCATGGCACGCGCTAATCCAACGGGATCAATGCCGTGATGCCAACGGAACCGGTGGTCTTCAATGGCGATCACTGCGTTTGGCACATAGTCCGGCAATTGGCTGATTTTGGCTGCGTCTCCAAAGAAGGCCCCTTCTTGGGCCAAAACAGAGCCATTGCTGGCCAGCATCATAATTCCGGGTTCACGCTTGGGAATTTGGAAAAGCCCCCGCTGGTCAAGGCTGAACCAAATATAAGTAAAGCCAACAACGCCAACAGCAAAAGACCAAAAGCCAAGCGTTACTGCAACTTTGAACAGTCGCCACTTCCAACTTCTGCCCGTGGCTTTGGGATTTCGACGGCCCGGCCCTTTTAAAGCCACACCATCATCTTCATCGTCAAACAAACGCGGCTCCACTCTGCGACCTCTGGTGCCAGCTTTTCCATTCCTTTTTGACGATTTAGCCATGGACCCAAATTAACCTGACAATGCTTGCGCTTTGATGAATGGTCCTTGATCAGTAAATGAGGGTGAAATCGTGGCTGAAAACGATCACAAAGAAAATTCTCAAGGTCTTGTGGCATGATTTGAAGGCAGCTAGTTGGATGAATGAGAGGGCTTTTTTATGATCATTGATGCGCACCACCATTTCTGGAACCCAGCCCGTGGAGATTATGGCTGGATGGTGGGTGAGGCAGTTGCTCCCATCGCAAAACGCTTCGGTCCAGTAGAAATTGCACCACTTTTGGGCAAAGCCGGCGTTGTCAAAACCGTTTTAGTGCAAGCTGCCCCAACAATCGCTGAGACCGAATATATGTTGGGATTGGCCGATGCCGCCGCGCATGTTGCAAAAGTGGTGGGTTGGATCGATTTCGAAAATCGCGATGATTTGAAACATCTCAAGAGACTTGCCAAGCATCCAAAATTCTCCGGTGTGAGGCCGATGATACAAGATCTACCTGACCCAGAGTGGATGCACAGAAAGGATGTGCAATGGGCCCTTGACGCCATTATTGATCTTGATCTCACATTTGATGCCTTGGGTTTTCCTATCCATCTTGATCCCTTCCTGCGACTGTTCGAAAAATATCCAAAGATGAGAACGGTGATCGACCACTGCATGAAGCCCGCTATTCGTGACCGGGCGTTTGAGCCGTGGGCAGCAAAGATGGCGATGATCGCCAAACAAACAAATGTGTTCTGCAAGCTCTCAGGTTTGGCCACTGAAGCTAAGCCAGGTTGGGAAGTTGAAACTTTGCGCCCCTATGCGGCGCATGTTCTGAATTCCTTCGGGCCTCAGCGATTGATGTGGGGCTCTGATTGGCCGGTCCTAAACCTAAATGGAAGCTATGAGACCTGGTTGGCTGCGGCAAAAGCCATCATCCCAATTGAAAATCAAAAGACAGTTTTTTCAGCCACGGCGCAGAAGTTCTATTTGATTGCTGAATGATATAGAGCAAAATAAAAAAGGCGCACCGCAATGCGCCCTTTTGTCTAAAGCTAGTAACGATAATAATCAGGCTTGAACGGGCCCTTTTTATCTACGCCAATATATTTGGCTTGTTCGTCCTTCAGCGTGGTGAGCTTTGCGCCTAATTTGGCCAAGTGCAGCATGGCAACTTTTTCATCCAAGTGCTTGGGCAGAACATAAACTTCGTTTTTATATTTGCCCGTCTTGGCATTGGTGAAGAGTTCAATCTGCGCCAGTGTTTGATTGGTGAAAGATGCTGACATCACAAAGCTTGGATGGCCTGTGGCATTGCCGAGGTTTACCAAGCGACCTTGTGACAGAAGCACAATGCGGTTGCCCTTAGGAAATTCCACCAGATCAACTTGCGGCTTCACATTAATCCATTTGTGATTGCGCAGACCCGCAACATCAATTTCATTATCGAAGTGGCCGATGTTGCAAACAATGGCGAGATTTTTCATCTTGCGCATATCTTCTGCTGAGATCACATCTTTGTTGCCGGTGGCGGTCACGAAAATGTCGGCGGATTCCACAACATCATCTAAGGTTTTGACATCAAAGCCGTCCATGGCTGCTTGCAATGCGCAGATAGGATCAACTTCGGTGACAACAACACGCGCACCTGCTCCACTGAGTGAAGAGGCAGAGCCTTTACCTACGTCACCGTAACCCAGAACAACCGCAACCTTGCCAGCCATCATCACGTCAGTACCGCGCCGGATGGCATCCACCAATGATTCACGGCAGCCATATTTATTGTCGAACTTTGATTTGGTGACTGAGTCATTCACATTGATGGCCGGAAAAGGCAGATCGCCCTTCTTTTGCATTTCATAAAGACGGTGAACGCCCGTTGTGGTTTCCTCTGAAACGCCGATGATGGCTTTGCGTTGTTTTTCAAACCAGCCGGGCTGGTTCTTGATGCGCTTGGCGATCTCAGCATAGAGACATTCTTCTTCTTCATTGTTTGGCTTGGCAATGAGAGAGGGATTCTTTTCGGCCTTTTCTCCGAGCAGAATGTAAAGTGTGGCATCACCGCCATCGTCTAAAATCATATTTGAAGGTTGGCCATCGGGCCAATCGAAAATCCTGCCGGTATATTCCCAGTATTCTTTCAGAGTTTCGCCTTTGACAGCATAAACTGGTGTGCCAGCGGCCGCGATGGCGGCGGCAGCATGATCTTGCGTGGAGTAAATGTTGCAAGAAGCCCAACGCACATCAGCACCCAGGGCCTTCAGTGTTTCGATGAGCACGCCAGTTTGGATGGTCATGTGAAGCGAGCCTGAAATGCGCGCTCCCTTCAATGGTTGGCTCTTGGCATATTCTTCACGCGTGGCCATCAGGCCCGGCATTTCAATTTCGGCCATGCCGAGTTCGAGGCGGCCCCAGTCAGCCAATTTAAGATCGGCGACATGATAATCGTGTTTGTTTGTCATATTTGCTCCTGAATTTGTCTGTCGCCCTAGCACGAGCGAGGCATTCCATCAAGAACTACATAAAGATATCTTTATGTGATTTCTTTGAGCATTGCTTTGAGCTTGCTGTCATCCAGCTTGCTAATCTTGATCGAAAGCTCATTGGCCAATTCAGTGGCCAAAGGTGAGAGCCCGCTGGTGTCGATCGTCACTTTTGGATGTGAGATACGCGAAAGTTTGATGAGATCCTCGGCATCATCCCAGATGATGTTTAAATGCTGAATTATGGCTTGGATCAGGTGCCAGCTTGGCCTGCCGCGCTTGCCATGTTCTAAAGCGGAAAGATAAGCGGGTGAAACCCCGATGGCTTTGGCCAATTGTGCCTGAGTTAGGGCGCGCTGTTGGCGCAGCAAGCGTAACCTCACTCCGAATGGTGTCATATCATCCGCCGTGCTTTCGCAAACGGACGTAATAAGCCCCGCCTCCGCCATGGCGTGGGTGGGCTGGCTGAAAGCCTACGACATGAATGCGGAACTGGGCCTCTTCCAGCCAACGCGGCACCTCACGGCGCAGTTTACCTTCGCGTTCAGGTGAATGAAAATGGGATTGGCCATGTAGTGTATGGCGCGCAAAGGGCGAAGCGCCCTTGCCGGTAATTACCAACACCATTCTGATACCTTGAGCGCGGCGGCTGGCAAGGAATTGTAGCAACGCAAAGCGCGAATCTTCCAACCCAGTACCATGAAGGTCAAGTCTGGCTTCGGGTTCAACTTTTCCTCGACCCAGCTTTTGGGCGGTGCGGCGATCAAAACTGGCCAGAGGCGGGGGCGAAGTGGATGGGCGCTTCACATAATTCTGCAGAACGCTTGGATTCTGTAGAACGCTTGGCGCTGTTACTTTTACTTTGGCGGAAAGCATTGGCACAAGTTTGCCCGCAATTTTCTGCTTACGGCCTTGTTTGATGGGCACCACACTGGCGCGCACTTCATCCCACAAGGATTTGTCAGGCACTTCAAATTTCTTAGCACTCATTGCAAAAACCTTTGGGCAAAAACCTTTTGGCAACTGGCTTGGGCAGTAATACTAGCATTTGGCCCGGCTGTTTCATATGCCCGGCAGCGCGTTCGGCTTGTGGGCCCCAACCGAAATAGACATCACCACGCAAAACGCCTTTTATGGCCGAGCCCGTGTCTTGCGCAATCATCAGTTTTTGAAAAGCATCGCCACCGGCTTCTGGCGGCAGATGGGTTGATAGAAACAATGGCGTTCCAAAGGCCCAATAGTGGCGATCCACCGCCAGTGAGCGCAGTGGCGCTAGCGGAACTTTGGCAGCACCACTTGCACCTAAAGTTGGATCAATTTGATCATTGGCCGAAAAGAAAACAAACGACGGATTTTGCCACAACAGCTGGCGCGCTGCTTCAGGATTGTCGCGCATCCAGTTTTTTAGAAATTGCATCGACATGGTTCGTGCTGATCCAATTCCCCGCTCTAATAGCAACCGGCCAATGCTCATATAATCGTGGCCATTTTTCGCAGCAAAGGACAGGCGCAAGGCTTTGCCATCTGGCAACAACACCCGGCCATTGCCTTGGATGTGGATGAAATAAGCTTCTTCCCAACTGCTTAAATAACAAAGTTCAAGCCCCTGGCCTTTGAGTGCGCCAGCTTCAATTTCGCGGCGGCTGAAATATGGATTGGGGCCAGGACTACGCCTGCCATAAGCGAGGCCCGATGCTTGGCGTTCTTCGGCTGTGAAAGCCACGAGATCATGCGGCCTGGCATAAATAGGCACAAAATAATCACGCGTTGGCGTGAGAGAGCCAAGGGCTTGGGGTTCATAATAACCCGTAAAAAGGCTCTGCGCTTTGTCGCTAATATTGAAGGCACAAAATTCGTTCTCAAAGAAACTTTTACCATCAACCGCAGCTAATGCCTTTCGGCAAACATCAAGCCAATCTTCACGCTTTCCACCAAATTGACTTGGCCGCGTAAAACTTCGTCCTTCTCGCAAAATTTCCGTAGCGGAAAGACAAAATGCAGTAAGTGCTTTGTTGTGATCATCTTCTTTCCAGCCTTTAATTTCAGACAAGGCGATGGATTGTAGATGGTCAGACGGCATCGTGGGTTTCTGCTAGGTGCCACCTCATCGGGTTTTGATCAAGCTGACAAGCAAAAATCCAAATCTCTTTAACCTGCGCGATTGCCTTTTCATCGCCGCTAATCAGGGTACCTGTTGCACTTTTTAGGGCACTCACAAGTTCGGCTTTGAAAGCCACTGTCAACTGCGCTGCACTTCCAATGATCTCAGCCTTTTGCAGGTTGCTGTCGATCAGCCGTACAAATTTAAAAACGCAAACCTCCCCTGCTTGCTTGCGTCGTTGAATTTCTTGGGCAAACACATCGAGTGTTGACTTAGACAATAGGGGTTCGAGTTTATCGATCTCTCCATGTGCAAAGGCGTTGAGAATAGTCTCATAGGCCACGCCTGCGTTTTGCATAAAGCGCGCTGTGTCAAATTCAGTATTACGATCTGCAATTGATTTTAGCCCAAGCGCAAGCGGGCTTTGCTCTGGGGCAAAGCCTTGCCAAATAACCCGTGGTGGCAGTTCAGCCGCCTTGAGTTCAAGATCTGTTGGGCTTGGCCGCAAGCTGTTGTCAGGCTGTGGCTGCGGCGGCGTGGCTTCATTACGCCCAAGAATTTGCCAAAGCTTGAAACCTGCCAATGCAGAAACCACTAAGGCGATTAATGTGATTGGGTCAGAGAGAAAGTTCATAGCCTTCATTTGGCATTGGTCAGCCGCATTTGCAATTGGCCAGCTGCAATTAGCAGCCGCACTTGCGGCGCAACGCCGTTTCATGATAGCCCGCGCCATCACTTTAATGAGGCAATAATGGCAAAAGCAATCAAGACCGCCCCACGCAAGGCTCCGGCCAAAACCGCAGAAGTCGCCGCAAAGCCAGCACCGGTGCGCGTAACTGCGCCAGCACCTGTTCCTGGTGCTCAGCCTGCAATGCGAATTCTTGCACAATATACCAAGGACCTCAGCTTTGAGAATCCGAATGCGCCGGCTTCAATGGCTCCGCAGCAGAAACAGCCGGAAATCAACATTTCAGTAAATGTGAATGCGCGGAATTTAGGCCCGAGCGATTTTGAAGTGGAACTTCACATTGACGCAAAAGCCTCTAGCGATGGCAAAATCATTTTCGCCGCCGAAGTTCTTTATTGTGGTGTGTTCCGCATGGAAAACTTCCCTGAGGAACATTTACATCCTGCAGTCTTGATTGAATGCCCCCGCATGTTATTCCCATTTGCGCGGCAGATCCTGGCTGATGCCACGCGCAATGGTGGCTTCCCGCCCTTGATGCTTGATCCGATTGATTTTGCCGGCATGTACCAAAAGCGGATGCAAGCTCAAACGGTTGGCCAAGCTTAACTTTTAGCTCTCTTTCATCCAAAGCACTGCTTCACCAAGTTCTTTAAGAGCCACCTGATGTGCGGCTTTTTCTTGCGTAGATAAACGCGGTGGCAGTGGATTTGAGCGCTGAACGCTGGTTGGTCTAGAATTCATTTGCAACTGCACCAAGGGTTTCTTGATTTCAGCAAGACCGAGATTGGTTTGACGGCCTCCCATCATCTCCAGATAGACTTCGGCCAGCAATTCAGCGTCGAGCAATGCGCCGTGTTTGGTGCGCTTGGAATTATCAATCGCGTAGCGACGGCACAAAGCATCCAAACTGTTGGGCCCAGCAGGATGGCTGCGCCGTGCGATAGCTAATGTGTCGATCACCTGATCTGCTGGTATGGCGAGCTTCCCGCAATAGCCAAGTTCGGCATTGATAAATGACATATCAAAACTAGCGTTGTGGATGACCAATTTTGAATCACTAATGAAAGCCAAAAATTCATCGGCTTTGGCGGCAAAGTAGGGCTTGTCAGCGAGGAAGGCGGCACTGAGGCCATGCACAGCTTCAGCTTCTTTTGGCATATCGCGTTCGGGATTAAGGTAGACGTGAAACACCTTGCCGGTGGGCATGCGGTGGATCAATTCGACTGCGCCTATTTCCACCAGTCTATCACCTTGGGCCGGGTTCAATCCTGTGGTTTCTGTATCCAAGATGATCTCACGCATGATCGATAAGTCCCCAATTTGTAAAGAGAGTCAGGAGAGATTTTTGCATTTCGGCAAGTGCTAGAGAAGTGTCTATAACGGCGTCAGCGCGTTTACATTTTTCGGCATCCGGCATTTGCCGTGCGAGGATAATATCCAGTCGCTCCGCGGTCATGCCGGGCCTTGCAAGTGCTCGGGCACGCTGAATTTCAGCAGGGGCCGAAACCACGATAACTTTGTCCAAGTATTTTTCTGCACCCGTTTCAAACAGCAACGGTATGTCGAGTATGGCCGCTTTTGCTCCTGCAACTCTGGCCTTATCAACAAACGCAGTGCGCTGTTTATGGATTTCAGCATGAACAATTTTTTCGAGTTCGCCGAGAAGCTGTTTATTGTTCAGCACGAGCTCTGAAAGCCTCGGTCGATTAACTTTACCATCCACAATCGCTTGTGGCGCCAACGTGCGGATTAGTGCGGCACCCTGCTCGCTGTTATAGAGTTTGTGGACAGCACTGTCAGAATCAAACAGCGGAAAACCAAGCGAGGCCAAATAATGCGCCGCCTCAGATTTGCCCATTGCGATTGAACCGGTAATACCAATGAGCATCATGAGCGGGGTTCTTTTTCAATGTCGGCGGCCACGAGATTATAAAGCTCTGGGGTTACTTCCGGCCGCACTCCAAACCATTTTTCAAAACCGTTGACTGCTTGATGCAGAAGCATACCAAGGCCGCCGACAGTACGAAGGCCACGGGCTTTTGCTGCTTTTAACAAGTCTGTTTCCAGCGGAACATAGACCAAATCAGCGACAACTGATTCAGAAGGTAGGGCCGAAAGATCAATGTCCAATCTCGGTTGGCCTGTCATACCTTGAGATGTAGCGTTAACCAAAAGTGCGGCTGACTTTGATTCGGTTACGAAATGATCTGGCTGGAGAATGCTGATAGCACTACCGAAACTGGCCTTAAGCTCCTGAATTCTTTCAGGAGTGCGGTTTATAACGGCAATTTCGGCAATTTCGGCCCGAAGCAAACGCTCGATAATGGCTTTAGCAGCGCCACCAGCGCCAAGCAGTATGGCTCGTTTGCCTTGAAGTGACAGACCAGGCACAGTTGCTATAAGATTTTGATAGAAGCCTTCGCCATCCGTTGATGTGGCATGGGTTTGGCTTCCAACTAAATAGACGGTATTTAGTGATCCGGTGCGGCGCACGACATCATCGATGTGATGGATGTATTGTAATGCGGCTTCCTTGTGGGGAATAGTGACGTTGCAGCCAATATAGCCGTGGCCCGCCAAGTTTTGCAGAAATTCCGGCAATTCTTGTGGGCTAACTGCGCGCCTTTCATACAGGCCTTCTAAGCCATACTTGGCAAGCCAGTAATTATGGATAAGCGGTGAGCGCGAGTGCGCAATAGGCCAACCGATGACACAGGCTTTTTTCATACTGGGATTATAGCTTTTTCTTTGAAGAATGCGAGCAGTGGCAAAAGTGGCATGCCCATGATTGTGTTTACGTCACCAGAAACATCTTCAAACAGCTGGTGACCGGCGCCTTCAAAGTGATACCCGCCAACGCTGTCCAGCAGGGCTACTTCTTCGCGTTCAGCATAAGATTGCGGGAACGCCTCGCTGAGCTGTCGCATTTTCATTGTTGCGGTTGATGTATGGCTAAATTGTTCTTTGCCGTTTTTCACAACAGCGACAGCAGAATGTAATTTGTGAATTTTGCCACTTAAGAGGCGCAAATTATTTATAGCTTCTGGTAGGCTTTTGGCTTTGTGGAACACCCTCATTTCAAATTCTAGGGTTTGATCCGAACCGATAATATAGGCTTCATTGGCGTTAATAGAAAACGCTTTGGCCTTAGCCAACTGCATGGCCAATTCTGATGGCATTAGCTGGGCAAACTTTTGTTGTAAGGCTTTCTCGTCAATGGCTGGCTTTTTTACCTCAAAAGCCAGACCTGCCGATTTCAGCATCGCTTGCCTTGCCATACTGGTGCTGGCCAAGATCAGGGATTGCGTGTTGAAAGCCATGGGGGGAATTGTTGAAAACTTTGGTTGGATGAGACTGTGGGTGGTTTAGGCCACAGTTTTTTCCACAGCCAGCGGGTTTTTCAATAAACAGGGCGAAACTTGTGAATGATTATGGTTTTTGACTTGAGTTACGTAAGCTAGCAGAATCTTTGCTTGAATCCCTGTCAGCTAAGCAGCTATCTGATTTTTGAACAGCTTATGAGTTGTTAATTTGGGTTTTCCACGAAGTTGTTCTTGATCACTTGCCAACAGAAGAGACACTTAAGATTAGATATTCTATTGAGGAGAATTGTTTGAAACCCATTCTTGATGTTTTAGCAGGCAGAAAACCCGAACGCCGCGCAATGTGGATCATGCGACAGGCTGGGCGTTACTTGCCAGAATATCGAGCGTTGAGAGCCAAGGCAGGTTCGTTTCTTGATCTTTGTTATAATCCAGAATTTGCCTGTGAGGTAACTTTACAACCATTGCGGCGATTTGATTTTGATGCAGCCATTCTATTTTCTGATATTTTGGTTGTCCCGCATGCGATGGGTCTGCATCTTGAGTTCAAGGAAGGTGAAGGGCCAGTTCTTGAAACGGTTTGCGATCTTGAGTCAGTGCAGCGATTGAGTTTAGGTGATCAGAGCAGGCAGTTTGAACGGGTCTATGAGACGGTGAGTAGGGCGAAGGCCGGCTTGGGCGTTAAACAGGCCCTCATAGGCTTTTGCGGTGGCCCATGGACTGTGGCCAGTTATATGATCGAAGGTGGTAGTTCCAAACGACAGCGCGCTCTTGCAGTTGCGCTGGCTAATCCAGCATGGTTTTCATTATTGTTACGAAAGTTAGTGGAAGCATCAACCGACTATCTCTTGGGCCAGATCAAGGCTGGCGCGGAAGTTGTGCAGATTTTTGATAGTTGGGCAGGCGATGTTCCAGCTGAATCTATGCAGCGCGTGGTGATTGATCCAATAGCCGCAATTGTTGATGGCGTCAGAGCGGTTCATCCAAACTTTCCGATGATTGTCTTTGCGCGGGGTGTGGGCGACAGGCATGGTATTGTGGCGCGTAGTACGGGTGCGAATTGTGTTGGCTTGGAGGAAGACGTTGTTGCTTCAGAAGTTTTGAAACAATTGCCAGACCAAGTTGCTGTTCAGGGCAATCTTTTAAACGCATTGTTGCTTGGAGATGAAGCTGCGATGGTATCAGCCACACATAAGATTTTGATGTCGGTTCCCCGTGATCGGCATATATTTAATCTGGGCCATGGCATTTTGCCGTCTACTGAAATCAGTATGGTTGAGCGATTGGTAAAGGAAGTTCGGTTGGCAGGATGATTTATCTTTGGCTCAAGGTTGTGCATATTCTAGCCGTCATCTCTTGGATGGCGGGCTTGTTTTATTTGCCGAGGCTTTTTGTCTATCACACCAGACAAGTGCCGGGCAGCGATAGTGACGCGCTTTTTAAGCTGATGGAACGGCGTTTGATGAAAGCGATCATGCGGCCTGCTGGCATTGTGGCTCTCCTGACAGGTGCCGCAACGGCTTATGCGGCCGGATACGGTTGGGGTGAGAAGTGGTTGTTACTGAAGCTGCTTGGGGTTGTTGGCCTTTGTTTTTATCATGGGCTTTTAGAAAAGCATTTGGCTGCTTTTGCACGCGGGCAACGGCTAAAATCTGAACGATATTTTCGGTTCATCAATGAAGTGCCGACTTTGCTTTTGATCTGGATCGTGGTTTTGGTTGTTGTTAAGCCATTCACATAATTTGATTTGGCAGATTGCAGATTTGTGCTAGATGACGCGCAAGGCCCGTCCGGGCTGGTGGCTGAGCTTTGCTCGCCCTATTTCCAAAGAAGATGAAAATGACTGATATTATTGAAATGAAGGAGATCAAGCTCTCCGAACTAAAGCGCAAAACAGCCGCTGAACTGTTGGCTTTGGCAGAGCAGCTGGAGATCGAAGCGGCAAGCACGCTTCGCAAACAAGAGCTGATGTTTGCTATTCTGAAAACTTACGCCAATCGCAATATTGAGATTATCGGCGAAGGCGTGATTGAAGTTTTGCTGGATGGCTTCGGCTTTCTGCGCTCAGCAGATGCCAATTATCTTGCTGGGCCTGATGATATTTATGTAGCACCGGCGCAAATCCGCAAATATTCGCTACGCACCGGCGATACCGTTGAGGGCTTGATCCGTGGCCCAAAAGAAGGTGAGCGTTATTTTGCCCTGGTGAAGGCCAATACCGTCAATTTTGAAGATCCTGACAAAGCGCGCCATAAGGTCAACTTCGATAACTTAACGCCACTTTATCCTGACAAGCCGTTGAAAATGGAAATTCAGGACCCGACGATTAAGGATCATACGGGCCGCGTCATTGATATTGTGGCACCGCTCGGCAAAGGCCAGCGATGCCTGATTGTGGCCCCGCCGCGTGTTGGTAAAACCATCATGTTGCAAAACATTGCCAAGGCAATCGCGATTAATCACCCTGAAATTTTTCTTATTGTTTTGTTGATCGATGAACGGCCCGAAGAAGTGACCGACATGCAGCGTACTGTGAAGGGTGAAGTGATTTCTTCGACCTTTGATGAACCAGCAACACGACATGTTGCAGTGGCTGAGATGGTCATCGAAAAGGCCAAGCGTTTGGTTGAGCATGGGCGCGATGTTGTGATCCTTCTTGATAACATTACGCGTCTGGGCCGCGCCTATAACACGGTCATACCGTCTTCTGGCAAAGTGCTAACCGGTGGTGTGGATGCTAATGCGCTACAACGTCCTAAGCGCTTCTTTGGTGCCGCACGCAACATCGAACAGGGTGGTTCTTTGACCATCATCTCGACAGCTTTGATTGATACGGGCAGCCGTATGGATGAAGTGATCTTCGAAGAATTCAAAGGTACGGGCAATTCTGAAATCATTCTTGACCGCAAGGTTGCTGATAAACGCGTGTTCCCATCGATTGATATTCTGCGCTCTGGTACGCGTAAGGAAGAACTATTGGTTAAGCCGGACGTGCTCAAGAAAACCTATGTCTTGCGCCGTATTTTGAGCCCTATGGGCACGGTGGATGCTGTGGAATTCCTGCTCGATAAGATGCGCCAGACCAAAACCAATAGCGACTTCTTCGACAGCATGAATGCCTAAGGCCCTTGGCCTTGGGTCTATCGATTCGGAAACGAAATGATGCCGCAAGTCCGGGCTGATACCATTTTTGCATTGAGTTCCGGCCACGGTAGGGCCGGTATTGCTGTGGTGCGCCTTTCTGGGCCTTTGGCTGGGCGAGCGCTTACTGATCTCACTGGCTCATTACCCTCGGCGCGGCACGCAGCCTTGCGCATGCTGCGCGGTGCTGATGGCTCTGTCATCGATGAAGCGATGGTTCTGTTCTTTGCGGAGCCAAATTCGGTGACCGGCGAGGATGTTGCTGAATTGCATGTTCATGGATCCCCCGCTGTTGTTGAGCGTCTCCTTGGTGAACTTGGCGCTAAGCCCGGGTTTCGTTTGGCTGAGGCCGGTGAATTCACTCATCGTGCCTTTGCCAATCGCAAGCTTGATTTGGTTGAGGTCGAAGGCCTCGCAGATTTGTTAAGTGCCACTGGTGAGGCCCAACGCAAATTAGCCATGCGCCAGTTCTTGGGTGAGGCCAGCGAGAGCTATAACGCTTGGCGATTGGCGGTGATTTCGGCGCTCTCGTTATTTGAGGCTTCTATCGATTTTTCTGATGAAGATGATGTGGCGGTGAAGGCGCAAAATGCGGCGTGGCCAAGAATTCGAAGCTTGGTTGGCGAGCTTGAAGCAGCACTCGTTCAGTCAGAGAAGTTTGGTGCGATACGTTCCGGCCTTCGTGTGGTGATTGCGGGCGCGCCCAATGTTGGCAAGTCTTCATTACTGAATGTTCTAGCTGGTCGGGAAGCGGCAATCGTTTCACCCATTGCTGGCACCACGCGCGACGTAGTTGAAAGCCATTTACAGATAGCGGGCTTACCCATCGTCTTGGCTGACACAGCAGGCTTGCGCGATGCTTCTGGCGATGCCATCGAAGATGAGTGAATGAC
>DATCEN010000332.1:0-2516 GCA_036510015.1 Aestuariivirga sp. | reverse complement strand
GTGGTTGGTTTTTCCACCTTCCTGCTGCTGACCGGTTTGACACCGTTCAAACCTTCCAGTGGCAGCATCCGCTTATTGTTGTTGGTCAACGGATTGGTTGCAGTTGCCATGGTGGCCTTGATCTTGGGCCAGATGGTGCATTTGTTCTGGGAGCGCAAACAAGGTACTGCCGGTGCTGGCTTGCACATCAGACTGGTCACACTGTTCAGTGTGGTGGCTCTCGTGCCCGCACTTCTGGTGGCGGCCTTTGCTTCAGTAACACTAAACCGTGGTTTGGATACGCTATTTTCTGTACAAATTCGTTCTATCGTCGATACAGCAGCAACAGTGGCCGATGCTTATCTCACCAATGCCTCAGAGGCCACTAAGGTTGATCTTGCCAATATTGCTTCTGATTTGGTGCTGCAGCCGCAAGTGGATATGTTTAATCAAGACAGGCCGGAGTTTTTGCAGCGTGTTGCGCGGCATGCGTCTTTGCGCAATTTGTCGGCGATTTATGTATTGAATAATACGACCAAACAGGTTGAAGTTAATATTACAGCAAATGAAACAATAAAATTTATTCCACCACCCGATGATGCTGTCGCGCAAGCCCAAAAAGGCGATGTGGTTTTGTTGCCTCCTGGGCGCGGGGGAAATTTAATCCGCGCCTTGATGAAGCTGCAAGGCTATCCTGATGAAGAACTTTATATCTATCGTTTGGTTTCGCCTGACGTGGTTGAGCAGTTGACCAAAACCAGTGATGCTAAAGCGGATTATGACAGGCTGCAAAAGGACACCATCAACGTTCAGCTCACCTTCGGGTTGGTCTATGCATTAGTGGCGCTTATCTTCTTGCTTGCCGCTGTTTGGACCGGAATGTGGTTTTCGGATCGTTTGGTGCGACCCATTGTGCGGTTGCTGAATGCTTCACGCGATGTGGCAGGCGGCAACTTTAACGCCAAGGTGCGTGTGATTGAAGGCCCTGGCGATTTGCAGCGGCTGTCAAACACATTCAACTTAATGACGGAACAGATTGCGCAAAGCCGTGATGCCTTGGTGCAAACCAATGAGCAATTGGATGAGCGTAGGCGCTTTACCGAAGCCATGCTTGAAGGGGTGAGCGCTGGCGTGGTTGGCTTGGGCGCGGATAACAAGATCACATTGCTTAACCGCGCAGCACTGTTTCATTTGGGCCGCAGTGACACTGAATTAATGGGCTTGCCATTGGCAGAAGTGATACCGGAATTTGCTGAGATTTATGAACAAGCGTTGTCTCGTCCTTCGGGTGCGGCAGATGGGCAAGTTGACATGGTGGTCCGGGGCCATTCGCAAAGTTTCATTGTGCGCATTACCACAGAGCTCGATGCGCTGGGGCAGGCGGGGCGCACCGATGGCCGTTCCATGGGCCATGTGCTGACGTTTGATGACATTACTCAACTTGTATCAGCGCAGCGTAATTCAGCTTGGTCTGATATTGCGCGGCGTATTGCCCATGAAATCAAAAACCCACTCACGCCCATTCAGCTTTCTGCTGAACGCTTGAAGCGAAAATATTTAAAAGAGATCAAAACTGATAAGCATGTGTTTGAGCAATGCACTGATACGATCATCAGACAGGTGGGTGATTTAGGGCGGATTGTAGATGAGTTTTCATCTTTTGCACGCATGCCTTCAGCAGTGCCTGAAATGAACAATCTGAATGAAATGGTGCGCGAAGCCACGGTTTTACAACGCGTAACGTCTTCTGATATTGATATAGAATTTGCGTTGGATAATGCGTTGAAGCCGTTCAAGTTTGATCGGCGCTTGCTGACGCAGGCAGTTACGAATCTGGTGAAGAACGCGCGTGAGGCGATTGAGTCTCGCGATGCCGGGAGTGCACGCGGTCAAATTTTAATTGCCACAGGCCTTGTTAACGCTGCACCATTCATCCGTGTAACTGACAATGGAATTGGCTTGCCGCAAGAAAACCGCGGGCGCTTGGCTGAACCCTATATGACAACACGAGAAAAAGGCACCGGCCTTGGGTTGGCTATCGTCAAACGAATTATGGAAGAGCATGGCGGCGTGTTGCGTCTGACGGATGCACCATCAGGCCATGGTGCGAGTGTGACACTTGAATTTGCCACTCTGCCGCAAGAGGTTTTGGAGAATGTTTAATGGCCGCTGATATTTTAATCGTTGATGATGAAGCAGACATCCGCGAAATAACCGCTGGCATCTTGCAAGACGAGGGCTTTGAAACCCGGTTGGCGCATAATTCTGATGCGGCCCTGAGTGAGATTTCATTGCGCAAACCATCACTGGTGGTGCTGGATATTTGGCTGCAAGGATCAAAGCTTGATGGCTTGGATTTGCTGCTGGAAATCCGCCAGCTGCATCCAACCTTACCAGTCATCATCATTTCTGGTCATGGCAATATTGAAACGGCTGTTGCCGCAATCAAGCGTGGTGCGTATGAATATATTGAAAAGCCATTCAATTCTGATCGGTTGATTTTGGTGGTGAACCGGGCTTTGGAAACCACCCGCCTG
>DATCEN010000331.1:0-6282 GCA_036510015.1 Aestuariivirga sp. | reverse complement strand
AATGAAACTGCCAGCGCCTGACGAAGTTGCAGAACAAGTTGTGGCGATGTGTGCGGCAGAGTTTGTGGACAATGGCGCGGTGTATAGGTTTGCAAAAACTGGTTTGTTTAAAACGTAATCACTTCCGCTTCTTTTTATCCTCATACGGATTTTCGCCACCACGGAATACAAAGCGTATGGGGGTCCCGTCCAACTGCAACGTCTCACGCAAGCCGTTCATCAGATAGCGCTGATAAGACAGCGGCAGTGTATCAAGCCTGTTGCCAAACAACGCAAACGTCGGCGGTCTGGCATTCACTTGCGTGCCGTAACGGATTTTGGTGCGGCGGCCAGAAACAGCAGGAGGTGGATTGCGTTCGATGGCTTCTTCCAGCCAGCGATTAAACTTGCCGGTTGAAATACGAATGTTCCATTTACGGTCGGCGTCGAGCACAGCCTTCATCAGTTTGTCAGCGCCTTTGCCTTGCTTGGCCGAAATCGTAACAATACTGAGGCCACGAATGTTGGGCAAAATACCTTCCATCACTTCATTGAGTTTTTTCAGCGCATCAATTTTATCTTCAACCAAGTCCCATTTGTTGATGGCCAGCACAATGGCGCGGCCTTCGCGGCCAATCAGATCACACAAAGTGAGATCCTGATTTTCAATGGGGATAGAACCATCGACCAAAACCACAACAACTTCAGCAAATTTTACAGCGCGCAAACCATCAGAGACAGAAAGCTTTTCGAGTTTTTCTTTGACCTTGCCTTTGCGTCTAATGCCTGCGGTGTCCCACAGTTTGATATCGCGCCCACCCCAATGCCAATCTGACGCAATGGCATCACGCGTGATGCCAGCCTCTGGGCCAGTCAACATTCGCTCTTCACCCAACAGCGTATTCACCAATGTGGATTTGCCTGCATTGGGTTGGCCGATGATGGCCATCTTCAATGGTTTTGGAGGCCGCGCTGGTGGCTCTACATCTGGATCAAATTTCTCTTCGTCCTCAACTTCAACCAAAGGCGAAGTCTTGCGGTCTTTCAGCACTAAGGGCTTCACCACATCATAGATGGCTTCCATGCCTTCGCCATGCTCGGCGCTGATGGCATGAGGCTCGCCAAAATTCAGTCGGTAGGCGTCAGCTGCCGCGGCTTTCAAGACTTTCGTTTCGGTCTTGTTGACCAGAAGCGTTATCGGCCGCCCAAGCTTGCGAATTTTTTCGGCAAACATGTGATCGACTGGTGTGACACCGACGCGGCCATCAATCACGAAGAACACATGATCAGCCAAGCGTGCAGCTTCGGCCGCCTGCTCGCTCATCCTGGCTTCGAGAGTGCCCTTCTTGGCCTCATCAAAGCCTGCGGTATCAAACACCTGGAATTCCAGATCAGCCAGATGCGCCGTGCCTTCGCGCCGATCACGCGTAACACCGGGCTGATCATCGACCAGCGCCAGCTTCTCTCCAACCAAGCGGTTAAAAAGTGTGGATTTGCCAACGTTAGGCCGCCCCAGAATGGCGACAGTTACGGTCATTGAGCCTGTGGCGCTGGAGCCGGCGGAGGTGCAACTTGGCCAGATGGGGCTGGTGCGTCATCCTTCGGCTCAGGCGGAACTGGATCTTCAGCTGGCAGCTTTTTCTTGAGCAATTTCTTTTTCTTCACCACAGTTGTGGTGCCGGTTGCTGCAGCGGCCTTGGCTTCTTTTGCTTTGGCCACTTTGGCCGGCACCAAAGGTGATGGCGGTGGCAGCGGTTCTGGGCGCAAAACCTGCGGGCAGAGATCGACCTTCGGGTCACAATCGCCAGCGGTTTTAGCACCATTGTCGGTGATTGATTCTTGGCCTGCCCCCTTGGCAGCGCCCCTAGCTTGTGGTGCAACAATTTGCGTACCAGCTGGCGGCGCGGCGGCGTAAAAGCCACCTGGCTGTGGGGCCACGCCTGGCTGCTGTGGTGCAATGCCTTGCTGTTGTGGCGCCATGCCCGGCTGTTGCGGCATCTGCCCGGCACCTTGCCCATTGGACACGCGTACCGCGTTTGGATCTTGCGGCAATGGCTGGCCAGTGACGGCAGGATCACGCGCTTGCTGCTGATCCGGAGGCAAAATATCTTCACGTTGACCGGGCAATTTCGAGTCGTCGATCTGGCCTGTCACACGCTTGACGGTGGTGCATCCCGCCAACACGCTGGCGGCCATGGCGATGATAATTAGTTTTTTTGTCAGAACCATTCTGGGCTCTCTCACTTTTGTGGAAGGTTAGGTGCTGCCAGTTGCAGCATCATTTGGGCGCGCTGTTTGAGGCCAGCACCGGCCTTTGGATCAAGGGCAATAGCACCGAAATAACGGTTGGCCATGGCATAGTCTTTCACACGCCAAGCCGAAAGACCAAAAATCTCGCGCGCTTGGTTGCGCCAGACTGAAGTTTCATTGTCAAAACGCCCAAGCCTGGTGAGCAATTGATCAGGCGATTGGCTATCCACCAGCAAATAACCGGCACGGATGCGCGCCAGATCAGCCAAGGCAGGATCATTGGAGGTATCAGCGGCGAAGGCATCATAAGCGGCAACGGCTTTATCGGTGTCGCCCTTGGTGCCCATAATCGCTGCTTGTTCCAACTTGGCCAGCGACCCAAAGCCCTTGTGGTTGACAGCAGCCAGTGAGGCGCTGGCATCATCAAGCTTTCCGTCAGCGACCTTTTTTAATGCGTCATAATAAACTGAACCGGCGGTTTCAGCTTGTTGTTGTTGGTAATATTTCCAACCTTGCCAAGCGGCCACTGCGCCGACCAGCAGCACTGCAACCAAAATCATGTGGCGACCATAGCGGCTCCACAATTTCATCATTTCCTCTTGGCGGACTTCCTCATCCACTTCGCGGAACAGGGCTTCGTTATTCTCGCTCAAATTATGATTTCCTATTTGTGCCTGAGCTAAAGCAGGCCAAAGGCCAAATCAAGGCTTTTCCGGCTTCATCTCATAGGTGTTGGCAGGTTCTGGAAAGCGCCTTGCACGCACATCTTGGGCATAAAGGCTAATAGCACCCTCAATCGCCTGGCCCACTTTGCCGAATTCTTTGACGAATTTGGGCACACGCGGGCTTAAGCCCAGCATATCTTCCATCACCAAAATCTGGCCATCGCAGGCTGGTGAAGCGCCTATGCCAATTGTTGGAATATCAATCATCTTGGTGATTTTAGCGGCCAGCGGTTCGGCTATGGCTTCAAGAACCACCGCAAAAGCGCCAGCCTCAGCCACCGCTTTGGCATCAGCCTCGATTGCTGCCCATTGGGCTTTTTCTCTGCCTTGGGTTTTAAAACCGCCAAAAACATTGATCGACTGTGGCGTAAGGCCAATATGCGCCATCACTGGAATCCCTCGCTCTGACAGGAATTTTACGGTTTCGGCCATGCGCGTTCCACCTTCGATTTTAATGGCGCCGCATTCAGTTTCCTTCATCATCCGTGCTGCGTTGCGAAACGCTTGGGCGGGGCTTTCTTCGTATGAGCCAAACGGCATATCCACCACCACAAGAGCGCGCTTTGCGCCACGCGTTACAGCGCGGCCGTGCATGATCATCAATTCCAGTGGTACAGGCAAAGTGGTTTCATATCCATGCATCACCATGCCGAGGGAATCACCCACCAGCAGGAAGTCCACATATTTGTCGGCGATGGCCGCTGTGTGGGCATGATACGAGGTGAGCGAGACAATAGGCTCTCCACCCTTTTTAGCGCGGATATCAGGCGCAGTGATGCGTTTTTGGAGGGCATAGGATGACATATAAGCATCTTAGACGCGCAAGCGCTGGCCTGCAACCGATCCACCCGCTAAAGCTTAACGATGGCCACAATCACTTTACTTGATGATCGCAACCGCCCCAAAGCCCCCACCCTTGCGGGCGCAAAGGATGAACATAAAATTCCGGGTCAGCATCTGAAGGCGATCCACCGCTATCACTTGCAACAAATGGGGCAAGTGCGCCGTGTGATGGAACTGATCGCGCAAGGCAGTGCAGCACCTGAAGCATTGAAGACAGCATTTGATGGACTTGATCTGCTTCAATCAATGCGCATGTTCGGCAATCTCTGTGGGCAAGAATGTGAGATGTTGACGGCGCATCATGACATTGAGAGTTATGCACTGTTTCCCAAACTGCATGAGCGCGGCAATGACGGCATTCGCAAAGTGGTGGAGCGACTGATGGAAGAACACAAGGTGATCCACGCCTATCTGGAAGAGTTTGAAACCCGCATCGGCGCGTTGATGGCGGCCCCTAATGGGGTGAATTTCGCAGGCGTTAAAGACACGTTCGTGAATTTGGAACGCATTGTGCAATCACATTTCAAATATGAAGAGACCGAATTGGAAACGGCGATTGGCTTTTATGGCGTGGAGATTTGAGGTGGGCTAGCCCACCACATTAACCCCTAACACATAAGGGTGGAATAACAGCACCAGCAAAGCAGTGATCACCAGCCCCACCACAACGGCGATAATGTCTGAGCGCCATAGAGGTTGAAACTCTGGCCGTTTGCTACGTGCCATTGAAGCCGCAATATCCACCAGCGCCACAGCCAGCAAGGTGATCCAGAACCAATCGGCAGCGAACTGTCCAATGGACAGCAAATGGCCAAGCGCCCAAAGCGCTATGCCAATCGAAAATGGGTTTTGCAGCCACAGACGAATGTGGCTTTTGCCTTGGGCAGCGGAAATCAAAATGATGCCTAAAGTGGCGAGCCCCATGGTGGCATGTTTCATGTTTGCGGCTGGGGCATATAGCATTTCACCAGAATCACGGCCGATGAAATAAGCCACCACCATGAGGAAAAAACCAATGCCGGTGATGGCCGAATAAACCCCTTTATAAGTGGCTTCGCCGAACCGCGCCATTAAACGATCTCGCGGGCCAACCATCAAGCTTGAGAAGAAATGCGGTAAAGCAAACAAGGCGATACCAGAAGCTAACAAGAACATGGTGAAAACCCTTCCATTTCCATTGGTATATACCTAAGCATGGTGCCGTGATAAAGAATCTGCCGATTTGCAGTGAATCTGGTGGTCTAAGTTAAGGGGTAAAAGATATGAAACCAACTCTCATTCTCGTGGGTGCTGACAAAGGCGGCGTGGGCAAAACCACAATGTCGCGCAGTTTGCTTGACTATTTTGCCCGCAAAAACGTTTTGACCAGAGCCTTTGATACAGAAAATCCACGCGGTTCTCTGCGGCGTTTTTATCCTGGAATCACTGAAGTGATCGATCTTTCCAATGTTGCCCATCAGATGAAAGTGTTGGACACTATGGAAACCGCCAATGTGCCAGTGACCATCGTTGATTTGAAGGCCGGCAACTTATCCTATTCGCTTGATCTGTTTGAGCGCATTGGCGTTTTGGAAGCCGCGCGCAATAATGTTTTTAACTTAGGGCTTGTTCATGTGGTTGGGCCTTCGATTGCCTCACTGGATGAAATTGGCGAGATCGGCAAATATCTGCAAGGTGTGCAATATATTTTGGCGCGCAACTCCATCAATGAGACCAATTTCTTTGAATGGGATGAAGGCACCACCAGAAAATACTTCTCGACCATTCCAAAGGCGCAAGAAATCAACATCCCGAAGCTCAATGAAATGGCTTATGAACAGGTTGATCTTTCTGGCGTGACCTTCAAGGATTTCATCGACAACCGCGCTGCCGATGGCGCGAATGGCAAGTTCTCATTCGTTCTGCGCGGATATGTGCGCAAGTGGTGCAATGAGATTGACGCAGAATATGCCCGCGTCCAACTGCTGCAAGAAATCGTGGCGGGCGGGCGCGGGGCGCAAGCTCATCCATAATCGTGGCTGAAAAGCCAACGATCCACATCGTCGCGTCAGACGCGAACCGCAATGGCAAAACATTGTTGGCGCGTCTGATCACCGATTATTTGTTGCTGGATAAGCGTGATCCGTTTCTGATTGATACGGATGCGCCCGAAGGCCCATTGCGGCATTTCTTCCCGGGCCGCACTGTGCTTGCCGATTTTGAAAAGACGCCTGGCCAGATGAAGGTGTTTGACACCATCCTGGGAGCGCCTGGGCGCGACTATGTAGTGGATTTGCCGCAACGTCATATGTTGGCGTTTTTCACTGCCACAGCGGAATTGAATTTCTGGCAAGAGGCGCGCGCAGTTGGTTTTCGCATTTTCGTATATTTCATTGTGGATCGTGCATCTTCATCACTGAGAGCGGCACGCGAGATTGAGCAGCTGGTGAGCGCTGATCTTTTCATTGCGGTGAGGAATGATCACGTCGGATCATCTTGGCCTGCC